>NZ_JBSVWQ010000062.1:0-31113 GCF_054071215.1 Pseudomonas sp. SDO5522_S412
AGTCAATGCATCTGTCGACTGACCCAGCGCTTTCGCGAGCAAGCCCGCTCCCACATTTTTAATCGCGTTTCTACAGGCCCAGCAGGGCCATGCGCTGACGAACCGAAGCTTCAATCCCGGATTCATCCAGCCCGCACTCGGCCAGCATCTGCGCCGGCTTGGCATGCTCGACATACACATCTGGCAAGCCCAGGTGCAGCACCGACTTGAGGATATTCTCCCGCGCCAGGAACTCACTGACTGCCGCACCGGCGCCGCCCATGATGGCGTTTTCTTCGAGGGTCACCAGCAGCTCATGGCTGCCGGCGATCTCGCGCACCAAGGCCTCGTCCAGTGGCTTGACGAAACGCATGTCTACCACCGTGGCGTCGATCTTCTCGGCCACTTTCAAGGCTTCAGCCAATTGCACGCCGAACACCAGCAAGGCAACGCCGCTGCCCTGGCGGCGGACGATACCCTTGCCGATTTCGATAGGCTCAAGGTCCTTTTCGATCACCGCATTCGGACCATTCCCCCGCGGATAGCGCACAGCCGCCGGGCCGTTGTACAGGTGGCCGGTGCTGAGCATCTTGCGCAGTTCGTTCTCGTCGCTCGGGGTCATCACCAGCATGCCGGGGATGCAGCGCAGGTACGAGAGGTCGAAGCTGCCGGCATGGGTCGGGCCGTCTTCGCCCACCAGGCCCGCACGGTCGATGGCGAACAGCACGTCGAGGTTCTGCACCGCGACGTCATGAATCAACTGGTCATAACCGCGTTGCAGGAACGTAGAGTAGATCGCGACTACCGGCTTGGCGCCTTCACAGGCCATGCCCGCGGCGAAGGTCACCGCGTGTTGCTCGGCGATGGCCACGTCGAAATAGCGCAGCGGGAAACGCTCGCTGAACGCCACCAGGTCGGAACCTTCCTTCATCGCCGGGGTGATGCCCACCAGGCGCGGGTCGGCGGCGGCCATGTCACACAGCCATTCGCCGAACACACCGGAATACTTTGGCCCGCTGGGCTTCTTCGGCGCGGCGGCCGGGGCGTTCAGCGGTTCCAGCTTGGTGATCGCGTGGTAACCAATCGGGTCGACTTCCGCCGGGGCGAAGCCTTTGCCTTTCTTGGTCACGATATGCAGGAACTGCGGGCCTTTAAGGTCACGCATGTTGCGCAGGGTGGCGATCAGGGTTGGCAGGTCATGGCCGTCGATCGGGCCGATGTAGTTCCAGCCCAGCTCTTCGAACAGGGTGCCGGGAACCAGCATCCCCTTGGCATATTCTTCGGTACGACGGGCAATTTCCCACGCGCCGGGCAGACGCGAGAGCACCTTCTTGCTGCCTTCACGCATGCTTGCGTAAGTGCGGCTGGAGAGGATTTTTGCCAGGTAATTCGACAGGCCACCGACATTGCGCGAGATCGACATGTCGTTGTCGTTGAGGATCACCAGCATGTTGGCGTCCACTTCCGGCGCGTGGTTCAGCGCCTCGAAGGCCATGCCGGCGGTCAACGCGCCATCACCGATCACCGCAATCGCCTTGCGATCGCTGTTTTGCAGGCGGGCGGCAATCGCCATGCCCAGCGCTGCACTGATAGAGGTGCTGGAGTGGCCGACGCCAAAGGTGTCGTACTCGCTCTCGGAGCGGCGCGGGAAGGCGGCGATGCCATCCTTCTGGCGCAGTGTGGCCATGCGCTCGCGGCGTCCGGTGAGAATCTTGTGCGGATAGGCCTGATGACCCACGTCCCACACCAGCCGGTCGTCCGGAGTGTCGAATACGTAATGCAGCGCAATGGTCAGCTCGATGACGCCCAGGCCGGCACCGAAATGCCCACCGGTCTGGCCGACCGTGTAGAGCAATTCCAGGCGCAACTCATCGGCCAGGGTTTCCAGCTCGGCTTCACCCAGGCGGCGCAGGCCGGCTGGCGTGTTGGCACGGTCCAGCAGGGGCGTGGCCGGGCGCTTGCGGGGAATCTCTTGAAACGTCGTGGGCATCAGGCGAATCGTTATAGGTATAGAAGAGGCGGCAGTTTACCTCAAGCATCGCAAACTGCCCACGCAGAGCGCCGAACTTGGCTGATATGCGGTGGAAAAGGCCGCTGTTGTCAGTGGCGACGTTCGACGATATACCGCGCCAGGTCACGCAGTGGCTCGGCAGCCGCGTCGAAAGGTCGCAGGGCATCCAGGGCCTGGTCCCGCAGCTCCAGGGCGTACGCCTTGGCGGCTTCCAGCCCGAGAAGCGAAGGATAAGTCGGCTTGTCCCGTGCGATATCAGCACCCTGGCGCTTGCCGAGGGTCGCGGTATCGCTTTCAACGTCGAGAATATCGTCCTGCACCTGGAACGCCAGGCCGATGGCCCGCGCGTAGGTTTGCAGCGCCGCCAGTTGCGCAGCTTCGGCACGGCCACTGGCCAGGGCGCCGAGGTGCACGGCGGCCTCGATCAGCGCGCCGGTCTTGTGGCGGTGCATGTATTCCAGGGCTTGTTGATCGAGCTTCAAACCGACCGAGCCCAGGTCAATCGCCTGGCCGCCGACCATGCCGGCAGGCCCTGCGGCCAGCGCCAGCGCGGTAACCATGCGCAGACGGATCTCGGCGTTGACGCTGCTCAGGCGCGGGTCCAGCAGGGCGCTGAACGCCAGGCTTTGCAGGCCGTCACCGGCGAGAATCGCGCAGGCTTCATCAAAGGCTTTATGGGTAGTGGGTTGGCCGCGACGCAGATCGTCGTCGTCCATTGCCGGCAAATCGTCGTGTACCAGGGAGTAAGCGTGGATCAACTCCACCGCACAGGCGGCGCCGTTGGCTTCCTCCGCCTGGGCGCCGAGGGCTTCACAGGCCGCATAGGCGAGCAACGGGCGAACGCGCTTGCCACCGTTCATCACGCTGTAGCGCATGGCCTCATACAGGCGGTTCAGCTCAGGGCTGGGCGCGACAAACAGCGGATCCAGCGCAGCATTGACCCGGGCCTGGCTGCCGGCCTGATAAGCGTCGATCATTCAGGCTGTTCCGCATCGAAAGGTTCTTCGGCCAACTCCCCATCGCGTTCCAGCAACACCTGGACCTTCTGCTCCGCCTGCGCCAGGGCGCTCTGGCAGTCGCGGGTCAGGCCGATGCCTTGCTCGAATGCGGTCAACGAGTCTTCCAGCGACAACTCGCCGTTCTCCATCCGCTCGACCAGGGTTTGCAGGTCGGCGAGGGATTGTTCGAAATCGAGTGCAACTTTTTTGCGGGCCATGGCGGCTATTCCGGTAGACGGTAAACCGGCGCGACACTAGCAGACATGGGGGATTGGGGCAAATGAGTGGGGGGATTTGCCTTGAAAATCAATCGCCTTGAGTGTTGATTTGATAGCGGGTGCTGCGGCCGCCGCCGGGTAGCCGAACCAGGCAGTTTTTTTCCAGAAGATCGGCCAGATGTCGGGTCGCCGTGGCCTTGGACACTTTGGCCACCGCTTGATATTGGGCCGCGCTGATCCCGTGCTCAAAGCCCTTCTCGCCGCCGTCGAGCAAGCGATTCAAGACTTTTGTCTGCTCGGCGCTGAGTGCGTGGTCTCGATGCCGTTGCCAGAAGCGAGTTTTACCCAGCACCCGGTCGATCCGCGCCATCGCCTGCTGCAGGCTACGAAGCAGGGTTTGCAGGAACCACTCTAGCCAATCGGTGACATCCAGCGTGGCTTTTTGACTGGTTTCCAGTGCACGGTAATAGCCTGCCCGGTCTTCAAGGATGCTTGCCGACATGGCGTAGAAGCGGATCGCCTGGTTCTCCGCCTGGGCAAGCGCGAGGTCAGTAATAGCCCGCGTCAGACGACCGTTGCCATCATCGAAGGGGTGCAGGGTGACGAACCAGAAATGCGCCAGGCCTGCGCGGAGCAATGGGTCAAGGGCCGCATGATTCCGGCTGGCTTCAAACCATTCGATGAAATCGTCCAGCGACTGCTCCAGTCCTTGGCGGGGTGGGGCCTCGAAATGCACAGTGGGTCGGTCCAGTCTTCCCGATACAACCTGCATAGGCTCATCCCCCCTTAACGCGCCTACGTTCAAGCCGTGGGTGGAAAAGCGGGCTTCCTCGGCGGGAAACAACCATCGATGCCATTTGAATAGACGGGTGAGGGTAAACGGTTGAGCAAACTGTTGCGTGGCGTCCAGCATCAAGTCAGCCAGACCCTCGCTGCGCCGGCTCACGGAGCCGTCTTGCAATAGCTCCAGGCCCAGGCGCCGGGCCAAAGAGGAACGTACCGAGCCCACATTCAACTGCTCACCCTCGATTGCCGAGGAGGTCAGAATGTTTTGCAGCAATGCATCCAGTTCATTCTCTGAGCTCTGGGCCTGGCTGACCGAACCGAGCATGCCCAGCAACTTTCCTTGCGCCTGCGTGCACTCTCGCAACAACGCTGCAAGGCGCTCTGGTTGCCAGTGAAAGTGCGGCCAGTCCGGTTGTTGCCAGATCCAGTTCGGGTGATCCATAGAGGCATGCTCGGTATGTGAGCCGAATAGAAGGCTTATTCGGCTCATTTGGTGAGCCGATTGTGTGAGCTATTCGGCTCACTGTCCAGTCAGATGCGCACATCAGGTACAGCGCCGCCTCATCACTGGCCAGCAGGATCGCCTGTTCCATAACCTTTGGCGCAGTACTCGCCAGCTCCATCGATTCGCTGGCTGTCGCCCCCAGGCTTTCAAACAGCTTGCCGGCGTCCTTGAAGATCTCCTGCGCTTGCTTGATGGCGTCCCACACGCCGGTAATCGCCGTCCAACTTCCCGCCAGCACGCCATTGCCAATCGCGCTCGAAGTGGACCTTTCCCAGTGCGGCCGGAAACCACTCCATTTTTTGCGAAGCTTTTTCTGTTCCGAGCCGCTGCCCGGTACTACGTAAAACAGCGGTTCAGCTCATTGACGGCAGTGGCGTTTTCAGTGGTGCGGTGCATTGGCCCTGAGCATCCTTGAGACTGGCCTCAAACTCGACCAGTCCTCCATGCATCTTCTGCAATGCCTCGATCTGCCGCACCAACTCCTGCTTCTTGTTGGCGATCGCCTTGTCCGCCAGGCCCCAGGGCAGCCCATCACCGTGATGCCCACCCAGAATTGCCTGCAACTCCTTGAGCTTGAAACCCAACTGCTGGGCGCACTTGATGAACGTCAGCAGTTCGACACTTTGCGTGGAGTAAAATCGATAACGACCTTCCCGCTGCGGCGGCGGCAACAGGCCGATGGCTTCATAGTGACGAATCGCTTTGATGGTTGTGCCCGACAGTTGCGCGGCTTTGCCGATGTACATGAAAAGTCCTTTTCCCAAAGAGTGCGCCGGCCTGTTTCAGCCACTGTTCCCGCTGTGCTGGCGTAGAGCCCAACACCGGCCCGAACAGCAACGTCTTGATCGGCTGAATGCCACAAAACGCCAGTGTTGTCTTGCGTATCTGGTGCAGCGCGGGCATGCGGTAGAACCACCTGTAATACCACGGCGGCGTGTCCAGGGTCACCAGCAAGTGCGCGGTTCTGCCCTTCAGGAGTTTGTCGGGGAAGGCCTTTCCCTTGCGGTATTTGAAGGCGAAACCGGATAGGAAAATTCGGTCGATAAAACCTTTCATCAACGCAGGGATGCCACCCCACCAGACGGGGAAAACAAACGTCAGGTGATTGGCCCACAGGATGTCGGATTGAGCGTTGAGCAGGTCGGGTTCCAGAGGCTGGGCCTGGTTGTAGCCGTTGTGGAGGATAGGGTCGAAAGCCAGTTCACCCAGACGCAGGATGCGTACTTCGTGGCCGGCGTTTTTGGCGCTGGTGATGTAGGTGTCGGTGAGGGCCGAGCAGAAGCTGGTGCTGGAAGGGTGGCCGAGGATGACCAGGATGCGTTGGCTCATGGTGGTGCGGTCCTGAAAACTGGGGTTTCAGGGTGAGGTGTGACCTTAGGGGGAGAGTCAAGCGCTTGCTCTACGGTATGGGCAAGGGTCGGCGATCTGGCTGACCTAGCCCTGCCCGTGATAGTTAAACGCTGCCGACCGGCAGGAAGACCGGTACATTTTGTCCTGTCTCGCAGGTGTAGAAGGCGACCTTGAGTCGCTGGCCAATGCGCAGTTGTTGTGGGTCCTCGCAGTCTATTGCCGACAAAATCGTAGGGCCCTCGTTCAGGGTCACGTAGGCAATGCAGTGAACGTGGTCTTCTCGCCGACTGTAACTGAAGCTATACAGCGTCGCGTCGCCGCTGGCGACGATCCAGTCGGTAGACGTCGAGCCGGTAAACGGGCTGTGATCACGCGGGTAGTAGTAAGGCTTGCCGGTATCGAGGCAGCGGCGCAGCAGCAGTTTTCCTTGATTGGCGGCGTCCCAGAACGGCGCGCTTTCCGGGGTGATTTGAGGTGGTTTGAGGTGCATGTCAGAGTCGCTCCAGAATAAGGGTGGCACTGCCATGTCGTGAGCCCAGCAGGCCACCGGTGCCGTGAGCCAATGCCAAGGTGCAATCGGGCAACTGAACCGCCGGGTGGGCCTCACCGCGCAATTGGCGGACGGCTTCGATCAATTTGGTCATGCCGCCCCGGTTTCCCGGGTGATTGTTGCAGAGGCCGCCGCCATCGGTATTCACCGCCAGTGGGCCTTCGCCACTGATCAGCTTGCCATCGGCGACAAAGACGCCACCTTGGCCGGGTGTGCAAAATCCGAGGTTTTCCAGCTGGATCAATACGGTGATGGTGAAGCTGTCGTAGAGTGAGGCGTAGCGGATATCGCTGGGCTTGAGTCGAGCCTCGGCAAAGGCGTCAGCCCCGGACTGGATGCCGCCGCTGGAGAGCAGGTCGAAGTAGCCGCCGTTCAAATGGTTGACCGAATAGCCTGAGCCGATGGGTGTGATCAGCGGCCGCTTGAGTGCGCGGGCGATGGACGGATGCGCCAGTACCAGCGCTCCGCCGCCGTCGCTGATGACACAGCAGTCCAACCTGCGTAATGGGGCCGCGATCAGTGGCGAGTTCAGCACGTCTTCAACACTGACGACCTTGGGCAGCATCGCGTTGGGGTTGTACTGGGCATGGTGTGACGCAGCGACTTTGATCCAGGCCAGTTGCTCGGCGCTGGTGCCATGTTCGTGGCTGTGACGCATGGCGCACATGGCGTAGAGATTGGTCACGGCGGCGCCGTAGGGCATTTCAAATGGTGCTTCGCAGGCGCTCTGCGGTTGCTTGAGCTGACTGCTGTCCGGCCGCTGGCGCTCGGCGCGTGGACGTCCGGCCTGGGTAATCAGCGCCACCTTGCACCGGCCTTCGGCGATGGCACGTGTAGCCTGTGCAACGTGTTGGATGTAGGACGAACCCCAGCTTTCTGTGGTTTCTATGTGCCGAGGTTTGATGCCCAAATATTCGACCACGGAAAACGGGCCGACGCCTTGGGAGTCCCATCCCGGTACGTCTCCCGCGCAGAAGTAGCCGTCGACATCGTTGATGCTCAATCCTGCGTCGTCCAGGGCGCCGCGTGCGACGTCGGCATGCAGTTGGGCGAGGGAGCGGTCCACGGCGTGGCGGGTAGGGTGTTCATAAGCCCCGACGATAAACGCTTTTGCTTTAAGGCTCATGATTCGATGTCTCCCAGCGGTAAAGGCATTGGATAGTCGGTTTGCTGGCCTGCGTAATCGATAAAAAACGCCAATGCGTGCGGGTCTCGCATGGCACTTGGATTGGCCACTTTTGCCGGGTCATGGCCCATCAAAATCCGCCGCACTGGCACCTCCATTTTCTTTCCCGTCAACGTCGTGGGAATCATGGGCACCGCGTGTATGCGATCCGGGACATGTCGGCGTGTACAGGTTTGGCTCAGGCACTCGCTGATGTGCCGTTCAAGGCCTGCGTCCAACTGAATCCCAGGGCGTAGCTGGACAAACAGCGGCATGAAGAACCCACCTTCAGGCAAGTCCAGATTGACGATCAGCGAGTCCTCGATGGCCTCGATCTGTTCGAGCGCACGGTAGATTTCGGCGGTGCCGATACGCACGCCAAAGCGATTAAGCGTCGCGTCCGAGCGCCCCAGCACCTGGCAACCGCCACGGCCGTTGACCAGGAAGAAATCACCATGGCGCCATACGCCGGGCCAGGCCTGGAAATAGCTGTCGCGGTAACGCTCGCCGGTGGGATCGTTCCAGAAGTACACCGGCATCGAAGGCATTGGCGCCGTCACTGCCAACTCGCCGACTTGATCGATGGCGGCCTTGCCTTGGTCGTCGAATGCATGCGCCGCCACGCCCAGGGCACGTGCCTGGATTTCGCCGGCATACACGGCCAACGTGGGTACCCCACTGACCAGGCCGCTGCAGATATCGGTGCCGCCGCTGCCGGTGGCGACCCATACGTCGGGTTTGAGGTGGCGATAGAACCAGGCATTGCACTCAGGTGAAACCGGTGACCCCACGGGCATGACAGTGCGCAGTGCCGAAAGATCGAAGCGCTGGCCGGGAACCACGCCCTGACGTTTCATCAGCTCGATGTAGGCGGGGCTGGTGCCGAAAAAACTCGCACGGCTGTCTTGCGCCACTTGCCATAACGTATCGGTGTTCGGCCAGGTGGGATGGCCGTCGTACAGCACTGGGCGTACGTCGCAGAGCAACGTGCAGAACAAGGTATTCCACATCATCCAGCCGGTGGTGGTGAAGAAGAACGCGGTATCGCCAGGGCGAAAATCCAGGTGCAGATGCAGGGCTTTCAATTGCTCCAGCAAAATGCCGCCATGGCTGTGCACGATCGCTTTGGGAAGCCCCGTGGTGCCGGAAGAAAACAGCACCCACAACGGGTGGTCGAAGGGCAGTTGCTCACACTGGAAGTCGGCGGCCGGGACGATCGGGCGAAGGTGCAGGTTGCGCCAATCGACTGCGCCCTGAACGGTGATCGACTCTTGGGGGAAGAGCGTGGGCAGCATGATCAATTGCTCGATACTGCCCAGCTCCCGAACGATCCGTTGGACCTGTTCACGACGGTCGAATGCTTTCCCACCATAGCGGTAACCGTCCACCGCGAAGAGCACCTTGGGTGCCAGTTGTCGGACCCGATCCAATACGCCATCGGCACCAAAGTCCGGTGAGCAACTCGACCAGATTGCCCCTATGGCAGCACTGGCACACAGGGCGATCATGGCTTCGGGGATATTTGGCAGGTAAGCCACAACCCGGTCGCCAGGTCTTATTCCCAGCTCGCGCAAATAAGTCGCCAGGGTGCGCACCTGGTTGGCGAAGTCGGGCCAGGGCATGCCTTGCAACGTATCGGTTTCACTCACGTACAGCAGGGCATCACTGTTTTCTCGCTCGTTACGCAGAATATGTTCGGCGAAATTCAGCTGGGCCCCCGGAAACCACTGCGCCCCTGGCATCGTGCGGGTGCCCAGAACGGCGCGGGGAGGGCTGGAGGCCTGTACGTGGAAATGATCCCAGATGGATTGCCAGAAGGCGTCCAGGTCGTTGACGGACCAACGCCACAAGGCGTGGTAATCGGTGAAGGTAATATCTCGTTCCTGCTGCAGCCAATTCAGGTAACGGGTAAGACGGGCCTGATGTATGTGCCCGGGACTAGGCTGCCACAGCAGTTGCCCATGACGGGCAGGATCAGAAAACGGGAAAGCGTTCGCCACGATAAAAGACCTCTGACGTTATTTTTATTAAGGGTCATTGGGTTTCATGCGTGACGGATCTTAATCATCAATTGTACGGCGTACAATTAGTGGTTTTTCAGGTATCGATGAGTGACGTTTCTAGCGACGGGATGCCAGGGTTTCCAATCCGCAGATGATGGTCTCGACATAAAACGCGAAGCTGTCATCCAGCGCCGCTTGCACGCCGTTTTGCCAGCGCAGGCTGAAGCTGCGATTGCTCAACTGATCCATGTTCTGCGCCAGTGTCGGGTGTTGTTGCGGGTCGACTTGCTGAAGGCTCTGCTGGACCTGGTTTTGCCAGGCTTCTGTGTTTTCCGGCAGCGGTGCGAACTCCAGCGTAGTAAACCCGGTGAGGGCGGCAATGAAGGTGTTGTAGGCGCTTGCCAGTGTCGGCCCGTTGAAGCCGGCCTGTTGCAGGGCCGCCAGCACGCCTTCCACCAGTTTGAAGTCGGTGCGGGTATTGGAGACCAGTTGCGCACCGAGCAACGGCGCAATATTCGGATGTTGGTGCACGGCGTTGTGGCAATTGACCATGGCCGCACGCAAGTAGTCCTGCCAGCGTTCCTGGGGCTCGGGCGCCAAGTGTTCCAACACCTTGGCCAACACCTGGGCCAGCAGTAATTCCCGAGAAGAAACGTACCAGTAAATCGCCGTCGGATAGACGCCCAGGGCGCTGGCGAGAGTGCGCAGGCTGAATTTCTCCAGGCCTTCCTGATCAATCAGCTCAAGTGCCGCGGCGGTGATGATTTGGGCGGTCAACAGGTTTTTCGAATCCTCCCCAGCGCTCTTTTTACGCCGGCCTCGGGGGTTTGCGGTTTTGCTGGTCATGGGCCTTTCGTTCCGGCTGAGGGAAGGCGAAAGAATAGCGGCTAAGGGTTTTCCTGTCTCGGATACGAATCACGGTGGAGTGCCCAGGAGCCTCGGGCTCCTGGGCAGGGCGGCCTCAGTCGCAAGGCAAAACAGCAGCGTAGCGATCGACAAAAGCCCGAGTGGCGGTGAGCAGGTGTAACAGTTCGTTGTCGGTCAGTGGCAAGCTCAGCGCGACCAACCCGCGCCGGGCGAGGTAGATGCCACTTTCGATCAGGTGGAAGAAATACAGGTCACGCAGGCGTTTTTGGTACTCGGATAACTCCATAGGGCGCTGCAGGTGCATGGCGGTGGGATGAAAATTCATCACCGAGCCTTGTCCCGTGAACTGCAGGGCGACAGGTGCCAGCACCTGATTGAGTTGCTGGCGTAATGCATCGCCTCGGGTATTGAGCGCAATGGCTGCCTCGCGGGTGAACACCTGCTCCAGGCCGGCGATGCCGGCGCTGAGCGTCATCACGTTATTGTTGAATGTCCCGGCATGGGGCAGGCGACCCAGGCGCGGATCGAACTGCGCCATGATTTCCCGGCGCCCCCCCAGCATTCCGCAAGGCATCCCGCCGCCCAAGTATTTACCCAGGGTGATCAGGTCAGGTTTGACCTCAAGCTTTTCCTGCAAACCTCCAGGCGCCAGGCGTGAAGTCATCACCTCGTCGAAGATCAGCAGCGCGCCATGGGCCCGGCTCATTTCGCGCAAACCTTGAAGAAATCCCGGCGCAGCGCAGATGCATCCGCCGGCACCAAGCATGGGCTCCACCAGGATCGCGGCAATTTTGCCGCGGTGCTGATGCATCAAACGCTCGACACTGTGCAGGTCGTTATAGTCGGCCAGATAGACGCGATGGGGAACGTTCATTGCCGTCGCCGGTCCGGCGAAACTCATTACGCCTCCGTGGTATCCACCAGAAAAGGCAATGATTGCGCGACGGTCTGTGTAGGCAACTGCCGCCGCCAGTGCGAGCAGGTTCGCTTCGGTCCCCGAGTTGGTAAACCGCACCTGCTCGGCGCAATCGAAGCGCTCCACAATCAGTGTTGCCAGCCTGGCTTCCAGCTCGGTATGGGCGCTGAGGTTCAGTCCTCGCGCCATCCCTTGTGACAGCGCATGCAGAATGACCGGGTGGGAGTGGCCATATAGCGCCGCCGTGTATTCGGCCAGGAAGTCGATATAGCGATGGCCGTCCATATCGGTGAGCAAGCAACCCGCGCCACTGGACATGGTCAGGGGAAACGGTTCGTAAAACAGCACCGAGCGTGTATTGCCACCGGGCATGACCCGGGCGGCCCATTCCAACTGGCGCGCACTATTGGGGTTGGCACGAGTGAAGCGCTCGACACACGCAGCCAGTTCGGTCTTGAGGGTGTTGCCGGTCATATTCAAGCTCCCTGCACGTCGCTGGCAGCTACTGACTGAGTAGGTTTCGGATACACCAGCATCAGCACTGCGAACCAGGCGAACGTCACATAGAAGGCTGCGCGGGTGTCCGGGTCCAGAGCCACCAACATGGCCAGCACCGCCAGAAAAGACAGCACCAGCACACTGCTGCCCATGGCCCACGGCATGCGATAGGCAACCCGAGGCAACTCACCCCGCTGAACTTTGCGGCGATACGCCATATGCGCAACGATGATCACCGCCCACACCCAGATCAACAGGCCCAATATCCCGGTAATCAGCAGGCCGAACAGACTCTCCGGAATCATGTAGTTGAGCAGCACACCCACCAATAACATCAGGGTCGAGACCATCAGGCATCGAGCGGGAACCTGGCGCCGGCTCAACACCTGGAGGCTGCGTGGCGCCTGCTGGAAATGCGATAGCGAATACAGCATGCGACTCGTGGCAAACAGCCCGGTATTGCAGGATGACGCCAGCGCTGTGATCACCACAAAGTTCACCAGCCCCGCTGCCATTCCCAGACCGATGCTGTCGAACACCATGACAAACGGGCTTTGCCCGGTATTCAGCTGATTCCACGGATACAGCGCCATGATGATCGCCATCGAGCCGACATAGAAAATGAACATGCGCCAAATGATGCTGTTGATCGCCTTGGGCAGCGTGCGCTCGGGGTTGGCCGTTTCAGCGGCCACCACACCGATCACTTCAACGCCGGCGAAGGCAAACGCCGCCACCGGAATCGCGTACAACAGGCCGCTCCAGCCGTGAGGTAAAACGCCTCCGTGGGTCCATAGGTTGGTAATGGACGGCGGTGTCTTCGCCGATGTTTCAAGGCCGAAAAACAAAATCACCAACCCCGCCACAATCAGCCCGACAATCGTTACCACTTTGATCAGCGCCAGCCAAAACTCCACCTCGCCAAACGCCTTGACTGTGAACAAATTAATCACCATCAGCACACCGGCCGTGACGAGTGCGGGAATCCACTGGGGCAGTTCCGGGAACCAATATTTCATCAGCAGGCCGATGCCGGTGACCTCAAGCACGCCCACCAGAATCCAGATCAACCAATACGACCACCCGGTAATAAAGCCGAAGCGCGGCCCGAGGAACTCCTCGGCAAAAGACGCAAAGGACCCGCTATTGGGTCGGTATAGAGACAACTCCCCCAGCGCCCGTGCGATCAGATAAATCATCAGCCCGCAAATGGCATAAGCCGCCAACAACGCAGGCCCGGCAGTGGCGATCGCCTTGCCAGACCCCAAAAATAACCCAGCACCAATCACCCCCCCGATGGCGATCAGCATGACGTGGCGTTCCTTGAGAGAAGTAGCAAGGCCCTGGTTGGACATGTTGCGCATCATCATTCCCCTGGCTGCATTGCGCAGCGGTCATGAACGTTATCCGGCTTGGTGGCCGATTTTATTGTACGGTGTTCAATAGGCAGGATTCGGGCCAGAGCAGGGTGGGGTTGATGGTATGGAGGAGGGAATCGGGGTTAAACATTCTGTTTAGATTGGTTTGTAGGATCGTTTCTGGATTTGTCAGACGGGAAGTTTGGGAAGTTGGATTGGCAGATACGGGGCGAGGTGTCACCCGATAACACATCTAACGTGTGGGGGTGGGGCGCTGATTTTTGACGGCCAGCAAGACAGATCCCTTTCCTTGGCAGGACGTTTCCTAGAGAATTCCAAGCGCTTGCGCCAGCAAAATCCCGCGACTAGTCTGCGTTCCGTCACTGCATATTCAGTGATCGGGTTTAGTCGCCCGGACAACGCTAGGCGTACAGCGCCATCTCAAAGCCAGGTATTTATCGCCTGCACTTTATGGTGGCTGTGCGCAGGGCACCTTCGGGTGCGCCGGTGCCTAGCGGCCGGTCGACTAACCTGCGTACAGCTGCCACCTTCTGATCGTTTAGTCGCGAGAGGTTAGTGGTTTAACTCACTGCTAGGAGTTCTACCATGGTCAAAGTTACCCCCGATCCACCCGCATTCCATAAAGCCTTACTCCGCGACACTGATGCCTCGCGTCGAGTGATCGATCACTACCTCAAAGCGCCGGACGCGCAGCCTTCACCCAACCCGTTTACCGTCGATGACGAACTGAGTTTCGAAGATGCCCTGGCCCATGCTGCCGAGTTATTGCATTGCGCCGTGGCAACCGCCCAGGCGTCGACCGAGCCGCTGAATGGCGCACAGCGGGCGGTGATGCATTTGGTGGAAATGTCGAAGGTGGTGGTGGATCGAGCGCTGGACTGTTTGCAGCCGAGGTGAGGACCTTAAGCCTACGCTGAGGTTGCGATGCATTTGGTCAGCGATCTACTGACCAAATGCTCATCATCCTGGCTCAGGGGCGGAAATCCCGGCAGACGATCGCCATGGATTAAAGCGGTCTCCTCAGGCGTATGGCTTGAAGTCATTGCTGTCGCGAGTGAGTAACTGCATCAGCTTGGGATGGATGAAGAGCTTTTCCTTGCCAACCTGAACCTCTTGCAGAACGCCGATGGCGACTAGTTCTTTGAGGTAACGGGAGGCTGCTTGACGCTGGGCAATCTGTTTGTCGACGACGTTGCTGATGCGGCAGTAGGGCTGTTCGAAAATGACGTCTACCAGCTCGCGGGAATAGGTTTTCGGCAACTGCTCACGAACAAACTGGGTGGTGTGCTCGGACAGGCTGCGAATAGCGGCAATTTTTGCACAAGTCCAGCGTGCTGTTTCTTCCACAGCGCTGAGCATGTACAGCAGCCAAGGCTCCCAGGCTTGTTCGCGAGTGACATCAAGCAACAGGCGGTAGTAATCGGCTCTATGGGCAATGATGTAACGGCTAAGGTAGAGAATCGGTAGATTCAGCAGGCCTTCCTGGATCAGGTACAGGGTGTTGAGCACTCGCCCGGTACGGCCATTGCCGTCGGTGAATGGGTGAATGGCTTCGAATTGATAGTGACTAACCGCCATACGTACTAATGGATCCAGGTCGGTCTCGTTGTGCAGGAAGCGCTCCCAGTTGGCGAGCATGTCACGTAAGCGATCTTCGCCTTCCGGTGGGGTATAGATGATCTCGCCGGTTCGGTCGTTGGCTAGCTGGACTCCTGGCACCCGGCGTATATCCATGTTCACGCCTTTAAGCGTGCGGCAGATTTCGACTGCAGTACCGGTGGAGAGTGGGCGGTCGGCCAACGATTGATAACCTTTCTGCAGGGCTTTGCGGTAGCGCAGTGCTTCCTTGGTCGCTGGGTCTGCGTGGCTATCTCCATCCTGAGCATGCTGAAAGAGCAAATCCGTGGTGGTGACGATACTTTCGATCTCTGAGCTGTCCTTGGCCTCCAGCAATGGAATGGTGTTGATCAGCATTGTCTGGTTAGGGATCAGCTCAGCCGCTTGCTTCAATTCGGCCAGGGCTGTGCGGGCCTCAATGCAGCGTTTGAGCACTGCATGGGTTTCCAGAACAGTTGCCGGTGGCAAAGTGGGAAGCTGGTTGTAGGGCTTGTCAGCCTGCCAGGGAAGGTGGGATGCGGTCATGGATGGGGCTCGGTCTTTGACTTATCCGTCTAAAGGTAAGAGGGGCTCATCAGGGCGCCCTTTCGTGGCGTCAGTGTAAACATGCGTGCACTACGTGTCGCTATATTTTGATTTCTGCGACACGTCTTGATGTCATGTCGTTGGTAACGACAGGTATGCGAAACGTGTTCTTGGAACGGGCTTTTAGCGACGTATCAGGCGAATGTCCTGAGGATGGAAAAGACGGCTTGCGTGCCTTGGAGCGGTTGGCGCGTTCTCAAATAGCTCGATGCCTGGCAGGTGTAGCGCATTTCTTCCAGGCATTAAAAAGCCGGCTTGTGGCCGGCTTCTCGGGGACTGGTTCAGCTTATTTTTGGTAAACCTCACCAGCCTTCAAATCGTTCACCCAGGCTCACACCCAGGTGATAAGGGGCATCAGCGGGAACTCCTCCGCATCGCCAGGCAGGGCGGACCGGCTTCACGCCAACCCCCTGCCAAATGTGCGGCGGATAATACCCACATTCGCCTCAATTTCCCAGCTCCGGATCCGATTTAGAGCCTTCGTAGCCCAATAAATGCGCATCCAGCGGCACCGGTGGGCGGCGGTTATTCAGTGTCGCCCACCAGAACACCCAACCCAGAATCTCAAAGTTCTGCTCATGCCGCTGCTCATAGGTCAAAAACTCGTCCGGATGCTCGGCGCTGTTGTGGCTGCGCATCCGCAGGCCACCTCCTGGACGGTTGTAGAGGTATTTGATCCGCAGCATTCCGTCGTGCTCTACCGCGTAGATTTCGCCATCGATGATCTGTTTGCGACCACAGTCGATGGCAAGGGTACTTCCGTCCTGGATGATGTCGATCATGCTGTTGCCGACCATGTAGGCCCCGAGTGCCCGCTCCGGGCTTACACCGATGGCTTCAAGGGTGTGCAGGGAGAGGCGGATGCTTTCGGTCGAGGTGAAGGTGGGGTGGAGGGGGATCTCCACGTCGATTTTTACCGGGCCCGAGACCGGGTGGGTGATGTAGTTGCCGCTGGTCTCGCGGGCGATACGGTGGGAGGTGTCTGCATCGGATCCTTCCAGCAGGTAGTTGGCGGGTGGATGTTTGGGGCCTTCGCCTGTGCGCAGCCAACGGCTGGTGACGCACAACAATTCTGCGAACTCGTTGAGCCGGCCCATGGGGACGCCGCGTTTGAACCAGTTGTTTACGTGTTGAGGCGTAACATCGCGGTTCTTGGCGAAGTCGGAAGCGGAAAGATGAACTTCCCGTAATAGCGCTCTTAAGCGATCACCTGATGTATTCATAAACGCAGAGTTTACTGGCCGTAAAATCAGATCAAATAAACCATGCGTTGAGTTGCTGTATGTAGGTGTTTCCTTATCGCAGGACTATTCTGCTAGTTGATTAAGCTAGTTAAACAATTGCTGTAAATATGTTTATTAAAGTAGCCGGATGTTTATGTTTTTCCCACAAAAAAAGCCCCGATTAATCGGGGCTTTTTCAGAGCGAATAGCGGTATCAGCCTTTGTAGGCAGCGACCGACTTCATGATCTCGGCGCGGGCGGCGTCTGCATTGCCCCAACCGTCGATCTTCACCCATTTGCCTTTTTCGAGGTCTTTGTAGTTCTCGAAGAAGTGTTTGATCTGTTCCAGCAGCAGTGGCGGCAGATCGGTGTATTCCTTCACGTCGACATACAGCTGGGACAGCTTGTCGTGTGGTACTGCGATAACTTTGGCATCGCCGCCGCCGTCGTCAGTCATGTTCAGGATGCCGACCGGGCGGGCGCGGATAACCGAGCCTGGGGTAACCGGGTAAGGGGTCACGACCAGCACGTCGAGGGGGTCACCGTCGTCTGCCAGGGTGTTGGGGATGAAACCGTAGTTGGCCGGGTAGAACATCGGGGTGGCCATGAAACGGTCAACGAACAGGCAGTCGCTGTCTTTGTCGATTTCGTATTTGATCGGCGCGTGGTTGGCCGGAATCTCGATGGCGACGTAGATGTCGTTCGGCAGGTCTTTGCCAGCCGGAATCTTGCTGTAGCTCATTGGGCGTTGCCCCCGTAGTTGGCCATGGAACATGGCCGGATTGGCCTAAAAGTGGCGGCGATTATAGGCATATTCTGACGCCGATGCCATGCGTCAGACGTCGTAGGGCGCTTGGCGTTCCGTCTGATACCGCACGTCGCCGGCCTGCAGTTGGTGCAGGCGCGCCAGGGGATCCTGACGGTAGAAGTGGCTCAGTTGCTCGTACACCTGTGGATAACTGCTGACCAGCAAATCCGGGGCACTGAAGAAATATTCGCTGGTGACGGCAAAGAACTCGGCCGGGTTTTCCGCGGCGTAGGGGTCGATGGCCGTTTCGGCGTCAGGGTTGCGGTCGAGCTGGCGGTTGAGGTCGTCGAAGGCGCTTTGCATGACGCTGGCCCATTCCTGCACGCGCATGTCGTGGTGCAGGGGTGGCAGGCCGTTGGCGTCGCCGTTGAGCATGTCCAGCTTGTGGGCCAGTTCGTGAATGACCAGGTTGTAGCCTTCCCAGTTGCCGCTGGCCAGTACGCCGGGCCACGCAAGGATCACCGGGCCCTGTTGCCAGGCTTCGCCGCTGTGCTCGCCGTCCCACTCGTGCTCCACGCCGCTGGCGTCGCGATGGCGCTGCGGGCTGAGGAAGTCGTCGGGGTACAGCACGATCTCGTGGAAGCCCTGGTACCAGTCGAGGTCGCCAAGGTTCATCAGCGGCAGCTGTGCCTGGGCGGCGAGCAGCAGGCGCTGTTCCTGGTGCAGTTCGACGCCGGGCAGGGCGGTGAGGTGTTTTTCGGCGAGGAACACCACGCAGGCTTCCCGCAGCCACTGGTCTTGCTCGGCAGTGATGCCGTCGAGGAACGTCAGGTGGTGGCGCACCCGTTGCCACGTTTCATCGGCAATCGGGTGCTTGGCCAGCAGGCGCCGGCGACGCCAGGCGCTGAGGGACCACATCGCAGGTTACTGCGGCTTGGCTTCGGTGGAATTGCGGCCAAAGCGGCTGCGGAACACACCGATGATCATCGGTACCAGCGACAGCAGGATGATGAACACCACCAGCAGCGACAGGTTTTTCTTGATGAACGGCACGTTGCCGAAGAAGTAGCCCAGGGTTACCAGGCCGCCGACCCAGAGGACGGTGCCGAACACGCTGAAACCGAAGAAGCGCGGGTAAGGCATTTTCGCGATACCGGCGACGAACGGCGCAAACGTGCGCAGGATCGGCAGGAAGCGCGCCAGGGTCACGGTTTTGCCGCCGTGCTTGTCGTAGAAGTCGTGGGTTTTTTGCAGGTAGTCGCGGCGGAAGATCTTCGAGTTGGGGTTGCTGAACAAGCGTTCCCCGGCCGTTCGTCCGATCACGTAGTTGGTACTGTCACCCAGGATGGCCGCGAGCATAAGCAGGCCGCCCAGCAATATCGGGTCCATGCCGCCGCCCGCTGCAACAGCGCCGGCGATGAACAGTAAGGAATCACCCGGCAGAAACGGCATGACCACCAGGCCGGTTTCGCAAAAGATAACCAGGAACAGAATGGCGTAGATCCACACTCCGTAGTTTCTCACCAGCATGTCGAGGTACACGTCGAGATGCAGGATAAGGTCGAGCGGGTTGAAATCCATGGAGGGCACCTGTGTGAATGGCCTGGCTCAG
Source organism: Pseudomonas sp. SDO5522_S412 (assembly GCF_054071215.1). NCBI lineage: Bacteria > Pseudomonadati > Pseudomonadota > Gammaproteobacteria > Pseudomonadales > Pseudomonadaceae > Pseudomonas > Pseudomonas sp. SDO5522_S412. The sequence continues at coordinate 19,011 of NZ_JBSVWQ010000062.1, forward strand.
CGGGCCTGTGCGGAGGCTTCGGGTAATAAGGGCTACAAGGTAGTGGCGTATTTCTTACGACCCTGAAAGGTCCGCATTATACGGATAGAGTTGTGAAAAGCGTGCTGGTTTTGTAGCGGGGAATGTCGCGAAAGCGATCTGATTGTAGACACAGCGTCAGTGTGGGAGGGGGCTCCCACAACAGATGTATGAGGTTTGGTTAATAGTTGTCAGTCATCGCTGATCGCAAGCACGTAGTTCTTGAACTCGGTGTCTTCCCGAAAACCGATGGACTCATAGGTTTTCTGCGCCACCTGGTTGTCACTGCTGGTGGACACACGCAGGCGCACGGCTTGAGTTTCCTTGGCCATCTTCTTCGCGGTACGCATCAGGTTGTCGGCCACCAACTGCCGGCGTGCGTCTTCGGCGACGTAGATGTCGTTGAGGATCCACACCCGCTTGAGGGACAACGATGAAAAGCTTGGATACAGCTGGCAAAAGCCAAGCAGTTTCTTGTCGTCATCGTCGGCCAGCGCCAGGTAGATCACGGACTCCTTGCGGCGCAGGCGTTTTTCCAGGAAGGCGCGGCTCGAATCAGGAAACGGCAGCGCACCGTAAAATTCGCGGTATTTGACGAAAAGCGGGGTCAACAGGTCCAGGTGTTCCAGGGTCGCTTGAGTAATCCGCATGCCAGGCCTCAACTTCCAAATGGGGTATGACCACACAAGCGGCCGTGTCTCGATGCTGCCTAAAGCAGAGAAAAAGCGCAATCGTGCAGGGATCAGTCCTTCGGTGGGCTGAGCAGGAAGTTTCCTTTCATCAGGTCGGGATCATCCGACTCGAGGGTTTGTACCTGCGCTTCATCCTTGAGGTTGACCCCCGACAACTGCCGGCGACAGGCCTCCCGCATCAAGTAAAGCAGGCGGTGAGCGGCCATGCCGTAGCTCAAGCCTTCCAGGCGCACATTGGAGATGCAGTTGCGGTAGGCGTCAGTGAGGCCGACCTTGGGGTTGTAGGTGAAATACAGCCCCAGGCTGTCCGGCGAGCTGAGCCCCGGCCGCTCACCGATCAGGATCACCACCATTTTTGCCCCGAGCAACTGGCCGACTTCATCCGCGACGGCGACACGGCCCTGCTCCACCAGAATCACCGGTGACAGCGACCAGCCTTCAGCGTGGGTTTGTTCCTCCATGCGTGTAAGAAAAGGCAACGTATGTTTATGCACCGCCAGGGCCGACAAGCCGTCGGCCACCACCACCGCCAGGTCCACGCCGCCGGGGTTGGCTTCGGCATAGTCCCGCAGGGCCTGGACGGATTCATCACTGAGGCGGCGCCCAAGGTCCGGGCGTTGCAGGTAGCTGTGGCGGTCGACGGCGGCGCTGTGCAGCAGCAGGCTGTCGCGGCCACGCTCCGCCAATTGGCTGCTGAGCCCTGCATGATCAAACGGCAGGTGTACCGCGTCGCGGGCCTGGGCATGGGCGAACTGGAAATCCAGCTGCGCGCCGGTAGGCATGCTGGTGCCGGTGCGGCCCAGGGCAATCCGCGCCGGGGTCAGGCGCCGCAGCTCAAGCCACGGGTTGTCCACGTTGTTTTCCGGGGTGTCGATGTGCACGGGCGGTTCCTTCTTCATCCCAGTTGCGCCAAGGCGTGGCGGAATGCCGGTGGCAGGCTGTTGCCGAAGTGCACCTTGCCGTCGGCTTGCGTGAAGATGCCCATTTTCGCCAGCCACTGTTCAAACTCCGGTGCCGGCTTTAAACCCAATGTTTGGCGGGCGTAGAGCGCGTCGTGGAACGAGGTGGTCTGGTAGTTGAGCATGATGTCGTCGGAGCCCGGGATGCCCATGATGAAGTTGATCCCGGCCACGCCCAGCAGGGTGAGCAGGGTGTCCATGTCGTCCTGGTCGGCTTCGGCATGGTTGGTGTAGCAGATGTCGCACCCCATGGGCACGCCCAGCAGCTTGCCGCAGAAGTGGTCTTCGAGGCCGGCGCGGATGATCTGCTTGCCGTTGTACAGGTACTCGGGGCCGATAAATCCTACGACCGTGTTCACCAAAAACGGCTTGAAATGCCGGGCGACGGCATAGGCGCGGGTTTCGCAGGTTTGCTGGTCGACGCCAAAGTGTGCGTTGGCCGACAAGGCGCTGCCCTGGCCGGTTTCGAAATACATCAGGTTTTGCCCGAGGGTGCCGCGGTTCAGGCTCAGGCCCGCATCGTAGCCTTCCTGCAGCACGCTCAGGCTGATGCCGAAACTGGCATTGGCCGCCTCGGTGCCGGCGATCGACTGGAACACCAGGTCCAGCGGCACGCCACGGTTGATGGCTTCGATGGAGGTGGTGACGTGGGTCAGCACGCAGGCCTGGGTCGGGATTTCATAACGCTGGATGATCGCGTCGAGCATTTCCAGCATCGCGCAGATCGAGGCGATGCTGTCGGTGGCCGGGTTGATGCCGATCATGGCGTCGCCGTTGCCGTAGAGCAGGCCGTCAAGAATGCTCGCGGCGATACCGGCCGGCTCATCGGTGGGATGGTTGGGCTGCAGGCGGGTGGACAGGCGCCCGCGCAGGCCCATCGTGCCGCGGAACTGTGTGACGACGCGGATTTTCTGCGCCACCAGTACCAGGTCCTGCACACGCATGATCTTCGACACGGCGGCGGCCATTTCCGGTGTCAGCCCGGGCGCCAGGGCGCGCAGGCTCTGTTCGTCGGCCGCGTCGCTGAGCAGCCAATCGCGTAATCCGCCGACGGTCAGGTGGCTGACCACGGAAAACGCTTGTTTATCGTGGGTATCGATAATCAGCCGGGTGACTTCGTCGCTTTCGTACGGGATCAACACTTCTTCGAGAAAGTGCTTCAACGGAATGTTGGCCAGGGCCATTTGCGCCGCGACCCGCTCGCCATCGTTCTGGGCGGCAACACCCGCCAAAAAATCCCCGGAGCGGGCCGGGCTGGCCTTGGCCATCACGTCCTTGAGGCTGTCGAAGCGGTAGGTCAATGCACCGACCGCGTGGGAAAAGCTTGCCATACAGAGTCTCCTTGTCGACGCGGGCTGAATGTGAGTAAAGCGCCCGCGTCGAGGTTTATGGCAGTTAGTGCAAGGCGGCCTCTGCGGCCTGGATCGCCGCAAATTCTTCTTCCGGCGTGCCCGCTACCAAGTGATGCCGACTGTAGAAAGCAAAGTAAGCAATTAATACTCCATAGATGATCGCGGCGCCAATCACCACGCGCGGATCCACCAGAAAGCCCGCCACAACAGCGATGCAGGCCAGTACCAGGGCGACGCCCGAGGTGAAGATGCCGCCCGGAGTACGGTAAGGGCGGTCCATTTTGGGGCGGCGGATGCGCAACGTGATGTGCGCGGCCATCATCAGCACGTAGGAAATGGTTGCGCCGAATACGGCGACCAGGATCAGCAAATCGCCTTGGCCGGTCAGCGACAGGCCGAACCCGATGATGCCGGGGATCACCAGGGCCAGTACCGGTGCCTTGCTTTTGTTGGTCTGCGACAGCTTGCGCGGCAGGTAGCCGGCGCGGGAGAGGGCGAAGATCTGCCGGGAGTAGGCGTAGATGATCGAGAAGAAGCTCGCGATCAGCCCGGCCAGGCCCACCAGATTGACGAAGTGGCCCATCCACGTGGAGCCGCCGTAGGCTTTGGACAAGGCTTCCACCAGCGGATTGCCCGATGCCATCAACGCGTAGGCGCCAGCACCGCCGGGGGCGATCACCAAAATCAGCAGGGCGAAGCTGGTCAGCACCACAATGGCGCCGATCAGGCCGCGGGGCAGGTCGCGTTTGGGGTTCTTGGTTTCTTCAGCGGCCAGTGGCACACCTTCGACGGCCAAAAAGAACCAGATCGCATAGGGAATCGCCGCCCACACGCCGACATAACCGAAGGGCAGGAAAGTGCTGGCGCCCTTGGCCTCGGTCACCGGGATGTCCAGCAGGTTGGCGACACTGAAGTGCGGCACCATCGACACCAGGAACACACCCAGGGCAATCGCGGCGACGGCGGTAATCACAAACATCAGCTTCAGCGCTTCACCCACGCCGAAAATGTGGATGCCGATAAAGATGATGTAAAACGCCAGGTAGATCATCCAGCCGCCAATGCCGAACAGCGATTCGCAATAGGCGCCGATAAACACCGCGATGGCGGCGGGGGCGATGGCGTATTCGATAAGGATCGCGGTGCCGGTCAGGAACCCGCCCCAGGGGCCGAACGCGCTGCGGGCAAAGCCGTAGCCGCCGCCGGCGGTAGGGATCATGGAAGACAGTTCGGCCAGGGAGAAACACATGCACAGGTACATGGTGGCCATCAGCAGTGTGGCGAGGAACATGCCGCCCCAGCCACCCTGGGCCAGGCCGAAGTTCCAGCCGGCGTAGTCGCCGGAGATGACGTAGGCAACACCGAGACCGACTAATAGTACCCAGCCGGCAGCGCCTTTTTTCAGTTCCCGTTGTTGGAAGTATTCGGTGCCGACCTTTTCAAAGTCGACGGAAGACCCGGACGCCGGAGCGCCATTCGGTTCGCTGGGCATGATGGAATCCCTTTCTTATTGTTTTATCCCGGCTTACTTAAGTAAGCCGAATGAGTAGCAAGGTCTTGTGAAGATCAAATGTGGGAGCGGGTTGTCAGTTAGAAGAAACCCAGCGGATTGATGTCGTAGCTCACCAGCAGGTTTTTGGTCTGCTGATAGTGATCAAGCATCATCTTGTGAGTCTCACGGCCCACACCGGACTTCTTGTAACCACCGAACGCGGCATGCGCCGGGTACAGGTGATAGCAGTTGGTCCATACACGCCCGGCCTTGATCGCCCGGCCCATGCGGTACGCGCGGTTGATGTCGCGGGTCCACAGGCCGGCACCCAGGCCGAACTCGGTGTCGTTGGCAATCGCCAGGGCTTCGGCTTCATCCTTGAAGGTAGTGATGCTCACCACCGGGCCAAAGATTTCTTCCTGGAACACCCGCATCTTGTTGGTGCCCTTGAGCAGGGTCGGCTGGATGTAATAGCCGGTGGCCAGATCGCCGGTCAGCTTCTCGACCTTGCCGCCGGTGAGCAGCTCGGCGCCTTCGCCCTTGGCGATTTCGAGGTAGGACAAAATCTTGTCGAATTGCTGCTCGGACGCCTGGGCGCCGACCATGGTGTCGGTGTCCAGCGGGTCGCCACGTTTGATCGACTCGACCTTTTTCATCACCACTTTCATGAAGTCGTCGTAGATCGACTCTTCCACCAGCGCGCGGGAAGGGCAGGTGCACACTTCGCCCTGGTTGAAGAACGCCAGCACCAAACCTTCGGCGGCCTTCTCGATGAATTGCGGTTCGGCTTTCATGATGTCGGCGAAGAAGATGTTCGGCGACTTGCCGCCCAGCTCAACGGTGGACGGAATGATGTTCTCGGCGGCCGCGTGCATGATGTGCGAGCCCACTGGCGTGGAGCCGGTGAAGGCAATCTTGGCGATGCGCTTGCTGGTGGCCAGGGCTTCGCCGGCTTCTTTGCCGTAGCCGTGCACCACGTTCAGCACGCCCGGCGGCAGCAGGTCGCCGATCAGTTCCATCAGCACGTTGATGCCCAGCGGGGTTTGCTCGGCAGGCTTGAGCACCACGCAGTTACCGGCGGCCAGGGCTGGCGCGAGTTTCCAGGCGGCCATCAGCAGCGGGAAGTTCCACGGGATGATCTGGCCGACCACGCCCAGCGGTTCGTGGAAGTGGTAAGCGGCGGTGTGTTCGTTGATCTCGGCGCTGCTGCCTTCCTGGGCGCGGATGCAGCCGGCGAAGTAGCGGAAGTGGTCCGCGGCCAGCGGGATGTCGGCGTTCAGGGTTTCGCGCACGGCCTTGCCGTTGTCCCAGGTTTCGGTGATGGCCAGCAGTTCGAGGTTCTGTTCGATGCGGTCGGCGATTTTCAGCAGAACCAGCGAGCGGTCCTGGGCCGAGGTCTTGCCCCAGGCGTCAGCGGCGGCGTGGGCGGCGTCCAGGGCCTTGTCGATATCCTTGGCAGTGGAGCGCGGGAATTCGGCGATGGGCTTGCCGTTGACCGGCGAGGTGTTGGTGAAATAGTTGCCATCGACCGGCGCGACAAACTCACCGCCGATGTAGTTGCCGTACTTGGCCTTGAACGAAACGATCGCGCCTTCAGTACCGGGGTGTGCGTAACGCATGGTGGGTATCTCCTGGCTTTTTGTGTTTATTGGAGGACGCACGGTTGTGCTTGTTAAAGCGTAGAGCAAAGGTCGGGCCAGTGCCTCGTAGAGCCTGTAAATCAAGGGTTTAGAGGTTGTTGCAAACCGTTGCTGTGGCAAGCTTGGTACAGCCTGGGTGACAGTTTGTGCCATAAGCGGTACAGCCTGTGACCGGTGGGTCTGCCCGGGATTGCATTGGTCGGGAGGCTGGAGGATGCTGGGCACTCGCGCGCGGTGTACTTCACGCAGGGAGAATAATAAGAACATGCAAAACGATCATTTCAGTCGCCATGCCCAACAAGTCCTGACGGTCACCCGTGGGCAGGACCCGCTGCATGGCCCCGGCAGCGATCCGTCCATCGCCCGCTCCTGGCTGCGTTGTCTTGAGGACTATCACCTCGACCCCGCATTGACCATCGCGCCCACGGTGCTCGAACATGGCCGCCTGCTGGAAAGCCGCGAACGCCTGCAACAAGTGCTGAGCATCGCCGGCAATGAAATGAACAGCCTGCATCAACAGCTCTCCGGCGCCGGCCATGCGGTGCTGCTGACCGACGCCCGTGGGGTGATCCTCAACTGCGTCACCGCCCCCAGCGAGCGCAAGATCTTCGAGGGTGCCGGGCTGTGGCTGGGTGCCGATTGGAGCGAGGCCTGCGAAGGCACCAACGGCATCGGCACCTGCCTGGTGGAGCGCCAGTCCCTGACGATTCATCGCGATGAACACTTTCGTGGCCGACATACCGGCCTGACCTGCTCGGCCAGCCCGGTGTTCGACCCTCATGGCGAACTGCTGGCGGTGCTGGATGTGTCTTCGGCCCGGGAGGCGGTGTCGCGCCAGAGCCAGTTCCACACCATGGCGCTGGTCAATCTTTCGGCGAAGATGATCGAGAGCTGTTACTTCCTGCGCCATTTTGAGCACCACTGGTTGCTGCGCTTTCATTTGCAGGCAGAGTCTGTGGGCCTGTTCAGCGAAGGGCTGCTGGCGTTCGATGGTGAAGGGCGCATTTGTGCGGTTAACCAGAGTGCGTTGAACCTGCTCGGGCAAATCCGTGGCGGGTTGTTGGGGCAGCCGGTCGAGGCGTTTTTCGATTGTTCGCTCGATGAGTTGCTCGGGCGTGCCAGCGCGAACGCCAGCGCCAGTTGGCCCCTGCGTACCCGCGATGGCCGTGGCTTGTTCGCGGTGTTGCGCGGCCAGCCACGCAGCGTACCGGTGCCGGTGGCCCACGCCTTGCCGGAGCGGCCGCGATTGCCGGGCATTTGCCTTGGAGACGCGGCGCTGCAAAACGATTTCCGCAGAGCCTTGCGGGTGTTCGAGCGTGATGTGCCTTTGCTGATCCAAGGGGAAACCGGGTCTGGCAAAGAGGCGTTTGCCAAGGCCGTGCACCATGCAAGCCTGCGCGCAGATAAAGCCTTTGTGGCCCTCAACTGCGCAGCCATCCCGGAAAGCCTCATCGAAAGCGAGCTGTTCGGTTATCGCGGCGGCAGTTTTACCGGCGCCCGCAAGGAAGGCATGCGCGGCAAGCTGCAGCAGGCAGATGGTGGCACCTTGTTTCTGGATGAAATCGGCGATATGCCGCTGGCTTTGCAAACCCGGCTATTAAGGGTGCTTGAAGACCGCTTGGTGGTGCCCATCGGCGGTGAACCGCAAGCGGTTGACGTCAGAATTATCAGCGCTACCCACCGTAATCTGCTTGATCGGGTGCAGGACGGTAGTTTTCGTGAAGACCTGTATTACCGGCTCAATGGCCTGGAAGTGGCCTTGCCGCCGTTGCGCGAGCGCAGTGACAAATTGCAGCTGCTGGACTTCCTGCTGGCCGAAGAAGCGGGAGATCAGGCGGTGCAGCTTGACGGCGAGGCCCGCCAGGCCCTGTTGGCGTTCGCGTGGCCGGGCAACGTGCGGCAGTTGCGCACGGTGTTGCGCACCCTCGCCGCACTGTGTGAGGACGGGCGGGTGAGGCTTGATGACCTGCCTGCACAGATTCGTGCCGTGCAAACCGTGCCGGTGGCGGTGAGTGAACCGGCAAACTCATTGCTGGATGCTGCCGAGCGCCAGGCATTGCTGGCAACATTGGTGCAGCAACGCTGGCATATGACGCACGTGGCGACCGTGCTTGGAGTCAGTAGAAATACGCTTTATAGAAAGTTACGTAAGTATGGTATAGCGCGTCAGGTTTAATGATGACGTTAACTGTTCTGACTGTGAGTGATCAATCTGTGTTGTGAGCGACTGTGCGTTAAATAATTGGCGTCGCACCGTATTAATGTTTTGTCATGTATTTTTGTGCGTAGGTGACTGTCTTCTGGAACGTTCATTATCTGTTTAGTTACTAAGTTGGCGGTTATCGATTTTCTCGATAACTCGCTGATAGCGCTTATGCGTAAATAGTAACAACAAGTGAGATAATAACCATGAACATTACTAGATCTCGGCCCACCACGGTCAATATACCTCCAGTGAATACACCACCGGTCACGCGCAATGGCGGTGTAACGCCTCCGGTAGTACGTCCCGGCGGCCAGGGCAACACCCCTCCAAAAGCTCCCCAACCTAAACCCCGGTTAGGGAAAAATCCGGCCACAGAAACCCCCACACCCCAACCCAAGCCCGAGAAAACCAATACCTTTCAAACGCTGACACAACAAAAATTGATGAACCAAGGGTCTGCCAACCGGCCGTTCAAGCCTCAGGCCAGCGCAGATCCTAAAGATATGGCACAGGTGACTCAAAACCTGATGGTTGCTGATCGCCTGGTCAAGGCTAAGGTGTTCGACACCTCGCCCCAGGCTGCGACGGTAGCCCGCGACGCCTTTGTCAGTGCGGGTGTAAGCGGATTGGTCAGTGCTCCCCTGAGTATTGGTACCTACGCAGGCTCGGTTTGGTCTGGCGAGACAATCAAGGCGCAGTTTACAAACAATACGCCACTGCTCCCTCCGGCTCACCAGCCGGCTCCAAGCACGCAGGTGCCTGCCGCGAAAACCGACGGGACAACATCGGTCGTCGCCACGCAGGACACCGACACGGGTGCCACGACCGCGCGCTTGGGCCTGGCCGAGTTGCGCATGGAAGTCATTGCCAACAATATTATGGCAATGCGTCAAGGAACGAATGCTCCGGCACTTAAAATGAGCGACTCCTCGTCGCGTACGCCAAGCGAGCGCCTGGAAACGCTTGAGGCCTTGTATAAAACTGCGGAGGAACAGCTTAAAAAACTGGCGGACGAAAACGACATGGTATTCCGGCCTTACATTGCCACTCCCGCAGACGGCACCGATGACAAAGGCCGTCTGGATGTTATTGATAAAAAATTCGACGCATTAAACAAGTTCATAGGGAAGTTGTTGCACATGGGAACGCTGTCATTACCGGCAGAGTCTGCCGAAACAAAAGTCGTGTGACATAACCCCGCGTAAACTTTCGAGTCATGGATGATGCTCAGTCAAACTGGCGATGGGTCCGATGCCATGCATGCATCCTGTGGCACCGGACTTATCGAATATTCCCCTACGCTCTGACAAACAATGGCGGCTACCCCCCAAGGCCTGCGTGCTACAGCTAAAGAGTGCGATTTTCCCTTCCCTGCGCTAACCTGCCTCGATGTTTTACGAGGTCGACTATGCACATTCATATTCTCGGTATTTGCGGCACGTTCATGGGCTCCATGGCGGTGCTCGCCAAAGAACTGGGCCATCATGTTACTGGCTCCGATGCCAACGTTTACCCACCCATGAGCACGCAACTGCAGGCCCAGGGCATTGAGCTGACCCAAGGTTATGACCCGGCGCAATTCGACCCGGTCCCGGACCTTGTCGTGATCGGCAATGCCATGGTGCGCGGTAACCCGGCAGTCGAATATGTACTGAATAAAGGTTTGCCGTACGTGTCTGGCCCGCAATGGCTGGCCGATCATGTGTTGCAAGGCCGTTGGGTACTCGCCGTTGCCGGTACCCATGGCAAGACCACTACCAGCAGCATGCTGGCCTGGGTGCTGGAGCATGCGGGCATGAGCCCGGGCTTCCTGATTGGTGGCGTGCCGCAGAATTTCTCGGTGTCGGCGCGCCTCGGCGACACCCCGTTTTTTGTCATCGAGGCCGATGAGTACGACAGCGCGTTCTTCGACAAACGCTCCAAGTTCGTTCACTACCGCCCGCGTACGGCGATCCTGAACAACCTGGAGTTCGATCACGCGGACATCTTCCCTGATCTGGCGGCCATCGAGCGGCAGTTCCACCACTTGGTGCGCACCATTCCCAGCGAAGGCCTGGTGATTCACCCCACCACCGAGCCTGCCCTGCAGCGAGTTATCGAGATGGGCTGCTGGACCCCGGTACAAACCACCGGTGCTGGCGGCCAATGGCAGGTCAAGCTGCTGAGCGAAGATGGCTCCAAATTTGAAGTACTGTTCGAAGGCGTCGCCCAAGGCATCGTCGATTGGGACATGACCGGCCAGCACAACGTCGCCAATGCCTTGGTCACCCTGGCGGCTGCGCGGCATGTCGGCGTGGTGCCGTCCATGGGCATTGCGGCCTTGAGCGCGTTCAAAAGCGTCAAGCGCCGGATGGAAAAGGTCGCCGAAGTGAATGGGATTACCATCTATGACGACTTTGCCCACCACCCGACGGCCATCGCCACTACCCTGGATGGCTTGCGCAAGCGTGTGGGTGATGCCCAGGTGATCGCGATTATCGAGCCGCGCTCCAACTCCATGAAGCTGGGCGCCCACCGTGATGGTTTGCCGGAAAGCGTCAACGATGCCGACCAGGTTGTGTGGTACGCGCCGGCCAACCTCGGTTGGGACCTGCCTGCCATCGCCGCGTTGTGCACGGTGCCGTCGATTTGCCGCGACTCACTGGAAGGCATCATCGAACACGTGAAACACCAGGCCAGGCCCGGCACTCACGTGGTGATCATGAGCAACGGCGGCTTTGGCGGCCTGCATGGCAAACTCGCCGAGGCCCTGAAGTGAGCGGCCCGGAACGCGTCACCCTGGCGATGACCGGCGCGTCCGGCGCGCCCTATGGCTTGCGCCTGCTGGACTGCCTGGTGCGCGAAGACCGCGAGGTGCACTTCCTGATCTCCAAGGCCGCGCAACTGGTGCTGGCCACCGAGACCGATGTGGCGTTGCCGCCCAAAGTGCAGATGATGCAGGCCTTCCTCACCGAGTACACCGGTGCGGCGGCGGGGCAGATCAAGGTCTATGGCAAGGAAGACTGGATGTCACCGGTGGCGTCGGGCTCTGGTGCACCGGCCGCGATGGTGGTGGTGCCGTGTTCCACCGGGACCCTGTCGGCGATTGCCACGGGCGCCTGCAACAATCTGATCGAGCGCGCGGCGGACGTGACCTTGAAGGAGCGTCGCCAGTTGATTCTGGTGCCGCGCGAAGCGCCGTATTCGAGCATCCATCTGGAGCACATGCTCAAGCTGTCGAACATGGGCGTGACTATCTTGCCGGCGTCGCCGGGCTTCTATCACCAGCCGCAGACCATCGATGACCTGGTGGACTTTGTGGTGGCGCGGATTCTCAACCTGCTGAACATTCCCCAGGACATGCTGCCGCGCTGGGGCGAGCACCATTTGAGCAGTGATGAATAAACTATTGATGGTGCTGCTGGCGCTGCAACTGACCGGGTGTGCGACTGCGCGAACCCTGGACGCCGCCCAGCCCGGCGCGCCGGTGGTGTATGCCGGCACGCGGCTGGACATGTATGCGATTCAGGGCGGGTGCTGCGCGATGGACCGTTTTGGGGCCGAGGCGCCGAGCTATCCCCATGTCGACCTGCCGGCCAGTGCCTTGCTCGACACGCTGCTGTTGCCGCTGTCGGTGCTGACGGTGCTGGGGGTTGGGTTTAACGCGACGGGCGGGCTTTAGTACTTATCCCAGTATTAACAGAAATCCAATGTGGGAGCGGGCTTGCTCGCGAATGCGGTGGATCAGTCACTGTATCATTGACT
>NZ_JBSVWQ010000063.1:0-29529 GCF_054071215.1 Pseudomonas sp. SDO5522_S412
AGACATGTATTGACTGACACTCCGCTTTCGCGAGCAAGCCCGCTCCCACATTTGCTTTGCAGTGTTGCTTAAACCGCGAGAGCCCGTGGCTCATTGCGACGCAGTGCGCGAACCTTGTGCAGGGTGTCGGCGCAGGTGCGTGCCGCTTCCTGGCCCTTGTGCACGAAGTGCTCATAGAAGAACGTATGGTGCTCGCTGCCCGCGTGGAAGTGGTGCGGGGTCAGGGATACCGAGAACACCGGCACTTCGGTTTCCAGCTGGACCTGCATCAGGCCGCTGACCACGGACTGGGCCACGAACTCGTGACGGTAGATCCCGCCGTCCACCACCAGGGCGGCCGCGACGATACCGGCATAACGGCCGGACTTGGCCAGCAGCTTGGCGTGCAGGGGCATTTCAAAGGCGCCGCCGACTTCGAAGAAATCGATGTCCGATTCCTGGTAGCCCTGGGCGATCATTTCGGCGAGGAAACCTTTACGGGATTGGTCGACAATATCCTTGTGCCAGCAGGCCTGGATAAACGCAACGCGCTCGCCGTGATGGTTTTTGCTTTTGCTGTCGATTGCGGTGGGTTGCATGTTCTGACTCCTGTTTAAGAAAAAAACAGGGCGTTATGAATCGAATGGGATTTAAGGGTACGCACAGCTGGCTCATGTGAACATGACGTCAGCGCGGCCCTTAGGTGCCAATCCCGTTCTCTCTTCATCCGGACTATGACCGTCGGCCCCGGGATCACACCGGGTCTGCTGACCTTGTCGCCGTCCTGCCGAGGCAGTTCGAGGCGCCAAGCGCTCGCGGGCTATGCACATTGCGTGCAATTACCGCCGGTGGGGAATTACACCCCGCCCTGAGAACGTTGCCGCCAGAACCCTGGCGGCGGAGAGTTTTTATCATGGTTTTTCAGAAACTGCACGGTTGGTTTATCGATAACCTATATCGGTTTGTTTGGTTGGTATTCGATTGTGCAAGCACGGGGCTTGATATTCCGCGGGTTTGCCCGCAGTAATCGTCAACACAAGAAACGCTCCAATCCGCTAGAGGCTAGTTTGATGAACGTGATTGACCTGCGCAGCGACACAGTGACCCAACCGACCCCTGGCATGCTCGAGGCAATGGCCACTGCCGCCAGCGGCGACGACGTCTACGGCGAGGACCCGAGCGTCAATCGCCTGGAAGCCGAACTGGCCAGGCGCCTGGGTTTTGCCGCCGCGTTGTTCGTGCCCACCGGCACCATGAGCAACCTGCTGGCATTGATGGCGCACTGTGAGCGTGGCGAGGAATACATCGTCGGTCAGCAGGCCCACACCTACAAATACGAAGGCGGCGGCGCGGCGGTTCTCGGCTCGATCCAGCCACAACCCCTGGAAGTGCAGGCCGACGGTTCCCTGAACCTGGAGCACGTGCTGGCCGCGATCAAGCCGGACGACTTCCACTTCGCCCGTACCCGCTTGCTGGCGCTGGAAAACACCATGCAGGGCAAGGTCCTGCCGCTGGAATACCTGGCGGCCGCGCGAGCCTTTACCCGGGAACACGGCCTGGCCTTGCACCTGGACGGCGCGCGGCTCTACAACGCGGCGGTCAAGCTGGGTGTGGATGCGCGGGAAATTGCCCAGCACTTCGATTCGGTGTCGGTGTGCCTGTCCAAGGGCCTGGGCGCGCCGATCGGCTCGGTGCTGTGCGGCTCCACGGCATTGATCGCCAAGGCCCGTCGTTTGCGCAAGATGGTCGGTGGCGGCATGCGCCAGGCCGGTTCGCTGGCGGCGGCGGGGCTGTACGCCCTGGATCACCAGGTGCAGCGCCTGGCCGACGACCACGCCAATGCCCAATGGCTGGGGGATGAACTGCGCAAGGCGGGTTATACGGTGGAGCCGGTGCAGACCAATATGGTCTACGTCGACATCGGTGATCGAGCCCAGGCCTTGAAGGCGTTTGCTGCCGAGCGCGGGATCAAGTTGAGCGCGGCGCCGCGCCTGCGCATGGTCACGCACCTGGACGTCAGCCGGGCGCAGATCGAGCAAGTGCTCGCGACATTTGTCGAGTTTTCCCGGAAATGACAGTGCAGACCGTCTAATTGACTGTTTCTATCACATAAACACGCTGTACCACGGGCAAAGGGCCGATATAATGCGGCCCTTTGCCGTCGCTCCGTCTGATGACGTTTAGCACTGGCCTTTGGCCGCAGCCTCCGTGGAAGAACCTAATGAAAAGCGCAGAAATCCGTGAAGCCTTCCTTCGCTTCTTCGAAGAGCAAGGTCACACCCGTGTCGCCTCCAGCTCCTTGATCCCAGGCAATGACCCAACCCTGCTGTTCACCAACGCGGGGATGAACCAGTTCAAGGACTGCTTCCTGGGCCAGGAAAAGCGCGCCTACACCCGCGCCACCAGCAGCCAGAAGTGCGTACGCGCCGGCGGCAAGAACAGCGACCTGGAAAACGTGGGCTACACCGCCCGCCACCACACATTCTTCGAGATGCTGGGTAACTTCAGCTTCGGCGACTATTTCAAGAAAGACGCGATCACCTTTGCCTGGACCTTCCTGACCGGCGTGCTGAAGCTGCCGAAGGAAAAACTCTGGGTGACCGTCTACGCCACCGATGACGAAGCCTACGACATCTGGACCCAGCAAATCGGGGTGCCGGTCGAGCGCATGATTCGCATCGGCGACAACAAGGGCGCGCCTTACGCGTCCGACAACTTCTGGACCATGGGCGATACCGGCCCGTGCGGCCCGTGCACCGAGATTTTCTACGATCACGGCGCCGACATCTGGGGTGGCCCACCGGGCTCGCCGGAAGAAGACGGCGACCGCTACATCGAAATCTGGAACAACGTGTTCATGCAGTTCAACCGTACCGCCGATGGCGTGTTGCATCCGTTGCCAGCGCCGTCGGTGGACACCGGCATGGGCCTGGAGCGGATCAGTGCGGTGATGCAGCACGTTCACTCCAACTACGAGATCGACCTGTTCACCAACCTGCTGAGCGCTTCGGCGGCGGCCATTGGCTGTGCCAACGACAACCAGTCGTCGCTCAAGGTGGTGTCGGATCACATCCGTTCCTGCGGCTTCCTGATCGCCGATGGCGTGCTGCCGTCGAACGAAGGCCGTGGCTATGTGCTGCGCCGCATCATCCGTCGCGCCTGCCGTCACGGTAACAAGCTGGGCGCCACCGGCAGCTTCTTCTACAAGATCGTTGCCGCGCTGGTGGCCGAGATGGGCGATGCCTTCCCGGAACTCAAGCAGCAGCAAGCCAACATCGAGCGCGTGCTCAAGGCTGAAGAAGAGCAGTTCTCCAAGACCCTGGAGCACGGCCTGAAGATCCTCGAGCAGGACCTGGTCGAGCTCAAGGGCACCGTGGTGCCGGGCGACGTCGTGTTCAAGCTGTACGACACCTACGGTTTCCCGATGGACCTGACCGCCGACATCGCCCGCGAACGCGAGCTGACCATCGACGAGGCCGGGTTTGAGCGTGAGATGGAAGCCCAGCGCGTCCGTGCCCGTTCCGCCAGCTCCTTTGGCCTGGACTACAACACCCTGGTAAAGGTTGATGTGGCGACTTCGTTCATTGGTTACGAAGCCACCGTTGGCTCGGCCAAGATCGTGGCTATCTATAAGGACGGCAAGTCGGTTGACGTGCTGAACGAAGGTGACGAGGGTGTTGTGGTCCTCGACCAGACCCCGTTCTACGCTGAATCCGGTGGCCAGGTTGGCGACTGTGGTTTCCTGAGCTCCACCTCCGGTCGTTTTGAAGTGCGCGACACCACCAAGACCGGCGGTGCGTTCCTGCATCACGGCGTGCTGGTGCTGGGCAACCTGACCGTCGGCGCGCCGGTGGACACTCAGGTAGATGCCGACGTACGGCATGCAACTGCCTTGAACCATTCTGCCACTCACTTGCTGCACGCTGCGTTGCGTCAGGTGCTGGGTGAGCATGTGCAACAGAAGGGTTCGTTGGTCGATAGCCAGCGCCTGCGTTTTGACTTCAGTCATTTCGAGGCGATCAAGCCTGAGCAGTTGAAGGCCCTGGAAGACATCGTCAACGCCGAGATTCGCAAGAACACCCCGGTGGAAACCGAAGAAACCGATATCGAGACCGCCAAGCAAAAAGGCGCCATGGCGCTGTTTGGCGAGAAGTACGGCGACGAAGTGCGCGTATTGAGCATGGGCGGCAGCTTCTCGGTGGAGCTGTGTGGTGGTATTCACGCCAGCCGTACCGGCGACATCGGCCTGCTGAAAATCATCAGCGAAGGCGGCGTGGCTTCCGGCGTACGTCGTATTGAAGCGATCACCGGTGCTGCGGCCCTGGCCTACCTCAATGCGGCAGAAGAACAACTCAAGGAAGCGGCCGGCCTGGTCAAGGGCAGCCGCGACAACCTGATCGACAAGCTCTCCGGCGTACTGGAGCGCAACCGTCAGCTGGAGAAACAGCTGGAGCAGTTGCAGGCCAAGGCGGCCAGCGCGGCGGGCGACGATCTGTCGGCTTCCGCCCTGGACGTCAAGGGTGTGAAAGTGCTGGCCGTACGCCTGGACGGTCAGGACGGCAAGGCGCTGTTGGCCTTGGTCGATCAGTTGAAGAACAAGCTCGGCCGCGCAGTGATCCTGCTCGGCAGTGTCCATGAGGAAAAGGTCGTTCTGGTTGCCGGTGTAACCAAGGACCTGACTGGCCAACTCAAGGCCGGTGATTTGATGAAGCAAGCCGCCGCGGCAGTGGGCGGGAAGGGCGGTGGTCGTCCGGACATGGCGCAAGGCGGTGGTGTTGACGCCGGCGCCCTGGATGCGGCTCTGGCCCTGACCGTGCCGTTTGTCGAGGCAGGTATTTAAGACGCTGTTAATGAGCCCGTGGTCTAGTCGCGGGCTCAGTCAGTGCTGGTTGATTGAATAACAGGCGCCCCTTTACGGGCTGAGGCGGCTTAGAAATGGCTTTGATCGTACAGAAATTTGGAGGCACCTCGGTCGGCTCTGTCGAAAGAATCGAGCAGGTCGCCGACAAGGTTAAGAAATTCCGCGATGCCGGCGATGACCTGGTGGTGGTGCTGTCGGCCATGAGCGGCGAGACCAATCGCCTGATCGATCTGGCCAAGCAAATCAGTGGCGATCAGCAACCGGTTCCCCGTGAACTGGACGTGATCATTTCCACCGGGGAGCAGGTGACCATCGCATTGCTGGCCATGGCGCTGAACAAGCGTGGTGTGCCGGCGGTGTCCTACACTGGCAACCAGGTCCGCATTCTTACGGATAGCGCGCACACTAAAGCCCGCATCCTGCAGATTGATGACCAGAAGATTCGCGCTGACCTGAAAGCCGGTCGTGTGGTAGTTGTCGCCGGTTTCCAGGGCGTCGACGAGCACGGCAACATCACCACCCTCGGTCGTGGCGGTTCCGACACCACTGGCGTGGCCCTGGCGGCAGCCCTGAAGGCTGACGAATGCCAGATCTACACCGATGTGGATGGCGTCTACACCACTGACCCGCGGGTCGTGTCCGTGGCTCAGCGCCTGGACAAGATCACCTTCGAAGAGATGCTGGAAATGGCCAGCCTCGGTTCCAAGGTGTTGCAGATCCGTGCCGTTGAGTTCGCCGGCAAATACAACGTTCCGCTGCGCGTACTGCACAGCTTCAAGGAGGGTCCGGGCACCCTCATTACTATTGATGAAGAGGAATCCATGGAACAGCCGATCATTTCCGGTATCGCTTTCAACCGTGATGAAGCCAAGCTGACTATCCGTGGCGTGCCAGACACCCCGGGCGTGGCTTTCAAGATCCTGGGCCCTATCAGTGGCGCGAACATCGAAGTCGACATGATCGTGCAGAACGTCTCGCACGATAACACCACCGATTTCACCTTCACCGTGCACCGCAACGAGTACGATGCGGCGGAGCGGATCCTGCAGAACACTGCGAAGGAAATCGGCGCCCGTGAAGTGGTCGGCGATACGAAGATTGCCAAGGTGTCGATCGTGGGTGTGGGCATGCGTTCCCATGCGGGCGTTGCCAGCCGCATGTTCGAAGCCCTGGCCAAGGAAAGCATCAACATCCAGATGATCTCCACATCGGAAATCAAGGTGTCGGTGGTGATCGAAGAGAAGTATCTGGAACTGGCTGTACGCGCACTGCATACCGCTTTTGAGCTGGACGCTCCGGCCCGACAGGGCGAGTGATGCGTTGCCAGGAAGGCGCGGTTATCCGCGCCTTTCATTTTTTTGCCGGGTGTGTGGTTAAGACCTGTTCTTTTACCTGCGCTCGACAATACTTAGGCGTGTAGGGCTATGGCCATTTGGTTGTAGGTCGAATGCCTTTTTTTTGCAGACTGTTGTTCCCGAAATGAAATGCGTGAGGAGAAAGGTATGCTGATTCTGACTCGTCGATGCGCAGAAAGCCTGATTATTGGTGATGGCGAAATCACCGTGACCGTGCTCGGCGTCAAAGGCAATCAAGTGCGTATCGGGGTTAACGCTCCGAAAGAGGTGGCTGTCCACCGCGAGGAAATCTACCTGCGGATCAAGAAAGAGAAGGACGAAGAACCAAGCCATTAATTTTTATCGTTTTTTATGTTTGCAAACGGGGATGAAGCTGGTTAATATACGCCCCGTGTTGCGGAGAGCTGGCCGAGTGGCCGAAGGCGCTCCCCTGCTAAGGGAGTACACCTCAAAAGGGTGTCGGGGGTTCGAATCCCCCGTTCTCCGCCATTATTTGCTTAGTACGTTGCAATCTGGTTTTTTCGCTAAGTTGTTGAAACTAAACGAAAAAATAGCTTTACATAGAGATTGAACGGCCTATAATGCGCGGCAACAAATGCACTCGTAGCTCAGCTGGATAGAGTACTCGGCTACGAACCGAGCGGTCACAGGTTCGAATCCTGTCGAGTGCACCAAACAACAAAAAGCCCGCCTAGTGCGGGCTTTTTGCCGTCTGGGGTTTTTATTTCCCGGGGCGCCTTTTTCTCCCGCCCATGTGTTTTCCTTTCAAGCTGCGTCGTCGCAGTTCATATGTGTGGCCAATGCTCAGCTTTGTGTCGCAAGCGCTTGTTCTTTCCAGTTTTTTGACGTTAAAAGCGCCCGCCCGGTGTATCATTGCGCCCGTCAGCCCCGCCGGGGCTTGTGGAACACCTCCATGGACTTACCCAGTAGTTACTCAGTACCCCGTTTTACCAATCATGAATTGACTGATTGATCCTTCCGGCGTGCCCCGCTGCTGGGAGTGGAGTTCGCCTATGACCGAAGTTGAAGTAAAGAAAACACAAGAAAGCCTGCAGGATCGCCTGGCTCAAGTCGTCGAGCTGCTGCAGCGCCAGCGCGTGGTCGAAGACCTGACGCATCGCCAGGAAGGCGCGAACAATGACCGGGTCGAGAACCTGGTCCACCGGCAAAACCTTGTCGAGCTGCAACGCAAGCTCGATGACCTGCACTCCGCCGACGTTGCCTACATCCTCGAAGCCTTGCCGCTGAATGACCGCCTGACCCTTTGGCAGTTGGTCAAGGCTGACCGCGACGGCGACATCCTCCTCGAAGTATCCGACTCGGTCCGTGAAACCCTGATCGCCGACATGGACGATCACGAGCTCCTGGCGGCCGCCAAGGACATGGATGCCGACGAACTCGCTGACCTGGCTTCCGAGCTGCCGCGTGACGTCGTCCATGAGCTGATGGAGACCCTCGACGGCCAGCAGCGCGAGCGTGTGCGCTCGGCGTTGTCCTACGACGAGGAGCAGGTCGGTGCGTTGATGGACTTCGAGATGGTCACCATCCGTGAAGACGTCAGCCTGGAAGTGGTTCTGCGCTACCTGCGCCGGTTGAAAGAGCTGCCAGGCCACACCGACAAGCTGTTCGTGGTCGACTACGAAGGGATCCTCAAGGGCGTACTGCCGATCAAGCGCCTGCTGGTCAATGATCCGGACAAAAAAGTCGCGGACGTCATGGCCAGTGACCCGGTGAGTTTCCATCCGGACGAAGACGCTTACGACGCGGCCCAGGCGTTTGAGCGTTATGACTTGATCTCGGCCCCGGTGGTCGACAAGAACGGCAAGCTGATCGGCCGTCTGACCATCGATGAAATGGTCGACCTGATTCGTGAGGAGAGCGAAAGCGAAGTCCTCAACATGGCCGGTCTGCGGGAAGAAGAGGATATTTTTGCGTCGGTCTGGAAGTCCCTGCGTAACCGCTGGGCCTGGCTGGCGGTGAATTTGATTACCGCGTTTATTGCTTCACGGGTGATCGGCCTGTTTGAAGGCTCCATCGAGAAGCTCGTGGCCCTGGCTGCACTGATGCCGATTGTGGCGGGTATTGGCGGTAACTCGGGTAACCAGACCATCACCATGATCGTCCGCGCCATGGCGCTGGATCAGGTGGGGACCGGGCATGGCAAGCGTTTGATGCGCAAGGAGCTTGCGGTCGCGCTGATCAACGGCCTGGTGTGGGGCGGTGTCATCGGTATCGTGGCGTACCTGCTGTATGGCAGCTGGTCGCTCGGCGTGGTCATGACGGCGGCCATGACGCTTAACCTGCTGCTGGCAGCGTTGATGGGGGTTCTGATTCCAATGACCCTGGTGCGCCTTGGACGAGACCCGGCGATGGGCGCCAGTGTGATGATCACGGCCATGACCGACAGTGGCGGCTTCTTCATCTTCCTGGGCCTGGCAACCATCTTCCTGCTTTGATCCCTTCCATGGATCGGGGGCATTTGCCCCTTGATCCTTTCCTGACCAAATCCCGGGCAAAAAAAAGCCAGCGCATGGCTGGCTTTCAGCTTTCAGTTGCCAATCAGTTGGCTTCTGCAGCTGCCTCAACGTCGTGGGCGATCAGCGAGACGAGAGCATTTTGCTGGCGGTGGGAGAGCTGACGAAAACGCTGCAGCAGTTCGCGTTCGTGCAGTGACAGCTCGGGGCTGTCCAGGCGCATGCTCAGCTCGTCGCCCAGCGCACCTTCCTGAATCAGGCTTTGTTCCAGGCGTGCGATGATTTCGGAGTTCATGCTGCGGTGATGATTGCGAGCCACCTCGGCAATGCGTTCCCGCATTCCGTCTGGCAGACGTACGACGAACTTGTCAGCCGTACGGCTGGAATAAATTGCCTGTTTCAATGGGCGCATATATTTAACCGGTTAGTTCAGGGGAGCGGTTTTTGGAATTGGCCGCAAGATGCATGTTAGGACAAGGTTTGCTGCCAAATGTTCAACCTGAATTGCAAAGAGGCCGCATCATGCCTCAGATTTGCCAGTTCCTTGGCGTCAATTCTGTGACAAATATTGAACCGGCTACCGGCTTTATGCCAGTACTCATTTCAAAATTTGCGGACTGGTTGGAAAACTTTCCGCGGACGCACCCAAATGAGTGTTGAGCCCGCAGACCCTGGGCGCAAAAGGCTTTTCGGGCGCACATCCTATAGCAATATGGCCTTTTGCCCTTAACTTTAAGATTAGTGGCAAATTGCCAATTTACGAATGCGGAGCGACATATGGTCGGCTGTCCGGACGGACAAGCCGAGGCGTGGCAGCGATTTTAGCGAGGGCGACGAGCGGGGGGATTCAGCGCAGTACGGGATCGAATTTGATGCGGCGACCAATGAAGACTGCCAAGACCCACAGAACGCCAAACACGCCGGCGGCGACGAAGGAGACTGTCTGTACGTCTTGCGACAATACGTTCAGGCCGAGGCCGGCGGCGGCCAGTGCCAGGGTCAGAAACAGCCAGGCGGACTTGTTCATGGAATGCTCCGGTAAGCGGTTCAGAAAACCCAGTGTTCAGTGGCAGGAGCAGCTTGAGTGCCCTGGGTCAGTTGCAGTGGGGATTGCATGTTCGGCTTCATGACAGCCAGTTGCGGGCGCTGTTGCAGGTGATGGGGAATCGCCTGGCTGACCTGCGCGGCGTCGTCGGAAGTGGTGGACTGAAAATGGAACATCACCAGCGCAGCCAGTGCAACGGTATTGAGGGCTAGTAGAAGTGCGCTGTTCATGTGCATATTCTCCGCAGATGGCTGGGCCGGACTGTATTTGTAGGATAAAGGATTGCAGGTGTCGTGCCAGTCTTTAATTGACAATAAATCCTTTAAAATCAAACATTTATATAGTGTCCAGATTGCCATGCTGTTGCAATTTGCAATGATGGCATTTTGGGGGAGTGCATTTTGCACGATGGTCCGAACCGTCCGTAATCGTTGAGCGGAATACCACCGGCTGTCACTGGCATGGGCCTACACTCAAAAAGCCAACGGACGACATGACAAAATTCACCTGCGCCGTTAACATGCACGCCGTCCGTCGCCGTGCCCATCGCCGGTTGGCTGTCATTAGTCCCAGTAGCTCAATTGGATAGAGCATCCCCCTCCTAAGGGGAAGGTTGGCCGTTCGAACCGGCCCTGGGACACCACTTCACCGTTGCTGCCCATGCGGCCTCGACGTCCGCAAGCCCCGATCAGATTTATCTGGCGGGGCTTTTTTGTGGCCGGGCGTTTGAGTGCGGCAGTCTTTTCAAACACCAACCGAACCTTGCCCGCGTTTGAGGTTCACACGGGAGGCAAGAGCGGGGCGGCGCAAGTATTCGTCTGCATCCTGTACCTCGCGGGTGACTGGCGAGCGTCTGACACGTAGCCAATTGGCATGAGCAAAATATTCCCCGGCAACCGCATGTTTTGGCTGTCCGGACCCGACGACCCGGGACTATCATTCCGGTAGTCCTGACACCCACAGCAAGGAGCCGCTCGGAACGCCGATGCGCCAGATCTGGAAACCTTTTCGAGCCCTTTATTTTGCTTCCCTGATGATGCTGATCGGCTCTGGCCTGCTCAGTACTTACCTGGCCTTGCGCCTGGCGGCAGATCACGTCGACAGCCTGTGGGTCGGTGCGTTGATGGCCGCCAACTATTTTGGCCTGGTGTTGGGGGGCAAGATCGGTCACCGCCTGATTGGCCGCGTCGGGCATATCCGGGCCTACGCCACCTGTGCCGGGATCGTCGGCGCGGCGGTGTTGGGCCACGGGCTGATCAACTGGCTGCCAGCCTGGATTGTGCTGCGGATGATTGTCGGCCTGGGCATGATGTGCCAGTACATGGTCATCGAGAGCTGGCTTAACGAACAAGCTGAAGCCAAGCAACGCGGTGCGGTGTTCAGCGGCTATATGATCGCCTCGTACCTGGGCCTGGTGCTGGGCCAGTTGATCCTTGTGATGCACCCGCAGTTGGGGCTTGAGTTGCTGATGCTGGTCGCGCTGTGTTTTGCGCTGTGCCTGGTGCCGGTGGCCATGACTCGCCGCATTCACCCGGCGCCGCTGCATCCAGCGCCGATGGAGCCGCGCTTCTTTATCAAGCGGGTGCCGCAGTCCCTCAGTACGGTGTTGGGGGCCGGGCTGATCGTCGGCTCGTTCTACGGCTTGGCGCCGCTGTACGCGTCTCAGCAAGGGCTGACCACCGAGCAGGTCGGCCTGTTCATGGGTAGCTGCATTTTCGCCGGGCTGCTGGTGCAGTGGCCATTGGGCTGGCTGTCCGATCGATATGACCGCGCGCTGTTGATTCGCTGTTTCGCCTTGTGCCTGGCGGTGGCCGCGTTGCCGTTGGCGATCATGACCCAGGTACCACTGGAAGTGCTGTTCGTCGCGGGCTTTCTCTGTTCCCTGGTGCAGTTCTGCCTGTACCCGCTGGCCGTGGCGTTTTCCAACGACCACGTCGAGGGCGATCGCCGGGTGTCGCTCACTGCGATGTTGCTGGTGACCTACGGCATCGGCGCCAGTGTCGGCCCGCTGTTGGCCGGTGTGGTGATGAAACTGTTCGGCAGCCATATGCTGTATGCGTTTTTCAGCGTGTGCGCATTGATCCTGGTGTGGCGCATCCGGCCCAAGGCGGTCACCAACCTGCATCAGGTGGACGACGCACCGCTGCATCACGTGGCGATGCCCGACAGCATGTCCAGCTCGCCCCTGGTAGCATGCCTCGATCCGCGAGTGGACGAACAGGTGGTGCAGGACCAGATGCAGACCGCCGTTGTGGATCCCGAGCCGGAAGTCGATCCCGAACTGGATCAGCCGGAGCCTGTCACCGAGCCACCAGAGCATCCGGACCCGGATGATCACCCCCACGACTTGAGCAGGGCGCGCCCCTGAAAGCAAAAACGGGCAGCCCCCTTGAGGGACTGCCCGTTTTTTTGTCGCGACCTTTATTGTTTAAAGGTCGTCGTCCTTGTCAAACCGGCGCGCTTCACGCTGCAGTTGATACACAAACCGCTCGACCTGGCGCTGCACCAGCCCGCTCATGTTATGAAAACGTAGGCCGGCGAAGGTGGTGTTGATCCTTTCTTCGAAGTGCAGGTAACGCAGTTCTACCGAGGTGGTCATGCTGCCAAAGGGTAGCGCGGCGATAAATCGGTCGTAGACCTGGCCCAGTTGCAGGCGCTCGGAAATATCCCCTTCGAAGCGCAATTTGCAGCCGGTGGCGGAAATATCCAGCAACTTGCCGCTGATGGGGGCCTTGAGTTTGTCGCCGCCCAGTTCGACGCTCACCAGTTGCGCCAGCTTCAGCGCCGCGCGGAAGGCGTTGCGACGCTGATGGTAAATCACCTCGCCAGGCATGCTGCCGCGGTAAATACGGTGGCCGCCGGCTTCATCGAGGGTCAGGGTGCCGTTGCTTTCCCAGGCTACCCGCACCCCCTCGTGAAAACCTTCGATCCGGAAAGCTTCGCCATTCTCGAGGTAGCGTTCGCCGTCGCGCGGGACCATTTCGTCCAGGGCCAGTGTCTTGCTGTCCCGGTCGATTTCCACCAGGTAGCTTTGAAACCGCTGGTTGCGTTCATGGAAGGTGATGATCAGCGGATCATGGCTTTCTTGCAGCATCCGCAAGGTGCCAGCGATTTCCAGCGGCGTGGTGAGTACCTTGGGTGGCTGCGGAGCATCTTCCGCGTTAAGGGTGTTGAACACGGTTCTTCCATCTCCAGACAAAATACGACTACACGCAAGTGCTGTCATTTTGCCAGTATGTGGCGCGACTTGGATAGGGCGCGCTCAAACTGGTTTCAGGCTTGGCTGCGGGTGCTTGGCTTGGCCAGGCGTGAGGTGGAGCCTTGAGCGTTGTAGAGAGCCGGAGGCTCGCCGCCGTGGAGGATACGCAACTGATTGGCGGTCGTGGCTTGCTGAAGCTGGATGGCCTGGCCGTTGAGGAGGTTGGTTTCCTGGCACAGGGTCAGCAACTGGTTGAGTTCTTTGCTCTGGGCCAGCAACTGGTCGCCCACCGTGGAGTGGCTGGCGAGTTGTTCCAGGCCCTTGTGGTCGGCCGTGAGGCCCAGGCTGATCAGAATCTGGCTGCGCTTCTTGCCGTGCTGTTCCAGCAGGACGATCAGCGATTGCTTGCGCGCCAGAATTTCTTCCAGCATGCGCATGTCCCGGCCGTACAGGGCCAGTGATTCTTCTCGAAGGAGCTCCAGCAGCTGCTGTGCGGGAGGCAGGTCTTCAATGATCAGTTGTAGCAAGTTTTCGTCGTGCATGGCTGGCCTTGGGGTTTAAGCGTCCAAAAGCCTGGCGCAGGCCTTTGCCTAGCGCTCGGCTTCGAAGTTAAGCAGTTTGCTGGCTACACGGTTGCTGTCGACCTTATAGCTGCCATCGGCAATCGCCTGTTTCAATTCGGCCACACGGGCTTTATTGACAACTGGCTGATCGCTCAGCGAGTCAGTGACCTTCTGCAACTGTTGAGCCTCATTGCTCAGGTGTACCGATTCCCCGCTTTGGCTCGCACCGGCCTGTTCTGTCTTGGCAGGCAGAGGCTGGGACTTGGCTTCAACGCTGTCTTTGGCACCGTTGGTGCGCGAAGAGCCGGGCGTTGGCAGGGCGTTATTCAAACGACTGAAATCGATGACCATGTTAAAAAAACCTCTGGGTATTTGGACGCTTGCCATGTTTTCGGCCATACCCGGACAAACTTTAGGCTCGATTGACAATAAACCTATGCGCGATGCCGCTTTGCGCACAGTGTAGGAAAAGCTGGCGTCCGATGCCAGTGATCTATAAAGCCACCTCAACCTGCCCCGGCGCAGTCACCCGGGCCTTGATCACGCGGTTGGAATTCAGGTTCTTGACGCGAATCTGTTCACTCATGCCGCCGTTGGACAGGGCTTCCCCCGGCATTTTTACATTCAGGCCACCGCTGCTGGCGGAAATCACCACCTGGTCACCTTTGCGCACGACTTCGGCCTGCTCGAGATGGACCAGGGTAATCACCTGGTCAGCAACCATTGGTCGGGTAAGTTTCTGCCCGAGTGCCTGGTCAAGGGACGTGAGGTAGCTCTGGGTGATCATGCTGATGTCGCGCTCGCGCATCGCGACGTCATCATAACCAATGATTCCGGTACGTTTCAGCGGGCGCGTCACCACCACCACTTCGCGAAACAGTTTGACCTGGGCGGGCACGAACACCGTCCAGGGCGAGGCGCCTTCGCAGCGCACTTTCACGGTCACGCGCCCGATGGGCTGGGCGGGGCTTTCCAGGGAAGCTGTCAATTCTCTGTCGCACATGGGCATGCGCAGGCGCGGATCCAGCTGGTTGACCTGGATTTCGTAGCGGCCCGGTGTCTGCGTCGTGGCCAGATAATCTTCTACAGTGAACTCAAGAAAGCCTTGAGTGACGCCGATAAGCAGATCAGGCAAGGTGACGTTATCGGCGCGGGCCGGCTGGCCCGTAGCCAAGGCAAGCAACGCCATCGAGACGCAGAGCAATCTGCGGTACTGTGGGGATCGGAGGCGTCGGGAAACTGTCGTTTTGATGTCCATGGCCAATAAAAAAGCAAAGCTCGTGCCGTTTAGTGTTGGGTACGCGTCGTACCCCTAAGTTTTAGCGTAGGAGTCTGGGCATGGCCGGTGTAATGGATTCAGTGAACCAGCGCACACAGCTGGTGGGGCAGAATCGCCTGGAGTTGCTGTTGTTCCGTCTGGACGGCAAGCAGCTGTACGGGATTAATGTCTTCAAGGTTCGCGAAGTGCTGCAGTGTCCCAAGCTGACAATAATGCCCAAGTCCAGCCCGGTGGTTTGCGGTGTGGCCAACATTCGTGGCGCGACCATCCCGATTCTTGACCTGGCAATGGCCACCGGTTCGGCGGGATTGCAGGACCGCGAGAGCCCGTTCGTGATCATTACCGAGTACAACACCAAGACCCAGGGTTTCCTGGTGCGCTCGGTGGAGCGCATCGTCAACATGAACTGGGAAGAGATCCATCCGCCGCCCAAGGGCACCGGTCGCGATCACTACCTCACGGCGGTGACGCGGGTCGACAACCAGTTGGTGGAAATCATCGACGTGGAGAAAATCCTCGCCGAAGTGGCCCCGACCTCCGAGGCGATATCGGTGGGTGTGGTAGACGCCGAAACCGCGCACAAGGCGATCTCGCTGCGGGTGCTGACGGTGGACGACTCTTCGGTTGCGCGCAAGCAGGTGTCCCGTTGCATGCAGACCGTTGGGGTCGAAGTGGTCGCGCTCAATGACGGTCGCCAGGCCCTGGATTACCTGCGCAAGCTGGTGGATGAGGGCAAGAAGCCGGAAGAAGAATTCCTGATGATGATCTCCGACATCGAGATGCCGGAAATGGACGGCTACACCCTCACGGCCGAGATACGCAACGACCCACGCATGCAAAAACTACATATCATCCTGCATACTTCGTTGTCGGGTGTATTCAATCAGGCGATGGTCAAGAAGGTCGGTGCCGATGACTTCCTGGCCAAATTCCGCCCTGATGACCTGGCATCCCGGGTAGTCGACCGGATCAAGGCAGCAGATCACGGCTAGGGGCCTTTTCCCTGGCGGTCACACGATTTAAGAGGCGGTATCATTGTCTACGGGTAATTTGGATTTCGAACAGTTCCGGGTCTTCCTGGAAAAGGCCTGTGGCATATTGCTCGGTGAAAACAAGCAGTACCTGGTATCCAGCCGTCTCAACAAACTGATGGAGCAGCAAGGCATCAAGTCCCTCGGGGAGTTGGTGCAACGGATCCAGGGCCAGCCACGCAGCGGGCTCAAGGAGATGGTGGTCGACGCCATGACCACCAACGAAACCTTGTGGTTTCGCGATACCTATCCGTTTGAAGTGCTCAAGAACAAGGTGCTGCCCGAGGCGATCAAGGCCGCTCCCGGCCAGCGTCTGCGCATCTGGTCGGCGGCCTGTTCGTCGGGACAGGAACCGTATTCGATTTCGATGGCCATCGATGAGTTCGAGCGGACCAACATGGGCCAGTTGAAAGCCGGGGCGCAAATCGTGGCCACGGATTTGTCCGGCACCATGCTCACCAACTGCAAGACCGGCGAGTACGACAGCCTGGCGCTGGGGCGCGGGTTGTCCCAGGAGCGCTTGCAGCGTTTCTTCGATCCCAAGGGAGCAGGGCGTTGGGCGGTCAAGGCGCCGATCAAGAGCCGGGTGGAGTTTCGTTCGTTCAACCTGCTGGACAGTTATGCCAGCCTGGGCAAGTTCGACATGGTGTTTTGCCGCAACGTGCTGATCTACTTCTCGGCCGAGGTGAAGAAAGACATTCTGTTGCGCATCCACGGCACCCTCAAGCGTGGCGGTTATCTGTTCCTGGGGGCTTCCGAGGCGCTGAACGGTTTGCCGGATCATTACCAGATGGTGCAGTGCAGTCCTGGAATCATTTACCAGGCCAAGTGATGAGTGCTTGGACAAAAAGGGAGGCCTGCACAGGCCTCCCTTTTTTTATGGCCGCAAAGCGGCAAGCCCTCATTGCCGCTTTACTGGCGTTTCGCGGAAACCCTTTGCCGCTTTTCTGGCATTGCCGCCGGCAATTCCCTCGCAAACCCTTGATTTACGGGGCTCAAGCAACTTGGCATGGCCCTTGCTAAATCCTTGTTACGAAAAGCAGGTCAGCCCCTAAAGGTTTCCGCCATGAGCATCAGCTTCGATAAAGCGCTCGGTATCCACGAACAAGCACTGGGCTTTCGCGCCCAGCGTGCCGAAGTCCTGGCCAACAACATCGCCAACGCCGACACCCCGAACTACAAGGCTCGGGACCTGGACTTCTCTGCCGTGCTCGCCGCCCAGCAAGACAAGACCAAGAACGGCACCTTCGCCCTGAACATGACCAACAGCCGTCATATCGAGGCGCAAGGCCTGGGCAATGGTGACGAGTCGCTGCTGTATCGCACGCCGATGCAACCGTCGATCGACCAGAACACCGTGGACGCCCAGTTGGAGCAATCGGCCTACGCCGAGAACTCAGTGAACTTCCAGGCCAGCTTTACCCTGCTCAACAGCAAATTCAAAGGGCTGATGTCAGCCCTGCGTGGAGAATAAGCCATGTCCCTCGCCAGTGTTTTCAATATTGCCGGTAGTGGCATGAGTGCGCAGACCACGCGCCTCAACACCGTCGCCAGTAACATCGCCAACGCCGAGACCGTGTCTTCGAGCATCGACCAGACCTACCGTGCCCGGCACCCGGTGTTCGCCACCATGTTCCAGGGCGGCCAGGGCGGCCAGAGTGGCAGCGGCGATTCGCTGTTCCAGAACCAGGATGCCGCAGGCCAGGGCGTGCAGGTGCTCGGTGTGGTCGAAGACCAGAGCAACCTCGAAGCCCGCTACGAGCCGAACCATCCTGCCGCGAACGAAAAAGGGTACGTGTACTACCCCAACGTCAACGTGGTCGAGGAAATGGCCGACATGATTTCCGCCAGCCGCTCGTTCCAGACCAACGCGGAAATGATGAACACCGCCAAAACCATGATGCAGAAGGTCCTGACCCTGGGTCAGTGATAAGGGGCGCCAAATAATGGCCATTGTTGATAACAGTTCGACGAACACGGCAGTCCAGGACCTTTTTAACTCCAAGGTCAAGACGGCGACAGATAACACCAGCGTCGGTGACGCCGCCAAGTCGGCGACGGGCAACCAGGCGATGGGCAAGGACGCGTTCCTGCAATTGCTGGTGACCCAGCTGAAAAACCAGGACCCGCTGTCGCCCCAGGACAATGGCGCGTTCGTCGCACAGTTGGCGCAGTTCAGCAGTCTGGAAGGCATCAACAACCTGAATGACTCGGTGAATGCGATTTCCAGCAACTTCAGCTCCTCCCAGGCGCTGCAGGCTTCGTCGCTGGTGGGGCGTTCGGTCATCACCCAGACCGACAAGGCGATGGTGGATACCAGCAAGAGCATGACCGGTTCCGTGGCGGTGACGGCGGCGACGGGCAACGTCTCCGTCAAGATCACCGACAAGGATGGCAACGTCGTTCGCACCATCGACATGGGCGCCCAGAGCGCCGGCAACTCCAGCTTCGTCTGGGACGGCAAGACCGATGCGGGTGAGACGGCGCCACCCGGCACCTACACCTTCAATGCCACCACCAAGAATGACAAGGGTGACTCGGTGGCCCTCGCCACCTCGCTGCCGGCAACGGTGACCAGCGTAACCCTGGGCACGAACGGCGCTGAAATGGTGCTGAACCTGGCGGGCGGCCTGGGCAGTATCAAGCTGTCGCAAATTCAGACTATCGGTACATAGAGCCGGCTAAATACGGCAAAAGGAGAGAACAATGTCTTTTAACATCGGCCTTAGCGGCCTCTATGCGGCCAACAAACAACTGGACGTGACGGGTAACAACATCGCCAACGTCGCGACCACCGGCTTCAAGTCGTCCCGTGCGGAATTCGCGGATATCTACGCGGCTTCCAAGCTGGGTACCGGCCAGAACAGCGTCGGCAACGGCGTGAACCTGGCGGCCGTGTCCCAGCAGTTCACCCAGGGTGACGTCAACAACAGCGGCGGCACGCTCGACATGGCGATCCAGGGCGGCGGCTTCTTCGTGCAGAAGGGCAGCGACGGTTCGCTGGAATACACCCGCAACGGTGCGTTCCGGGCCGACAAGGACGGCTACATCACCAACAACACCGGCACCTCGCGGCTGCAAGGCTACGCAGCGGATGCCGATGGCAACATCCAGAAGGGCGGCTTGACCGACCTGCAGCTCAACCTGTCGTACCTGCCGCCGAAGGCTTCGAGCAAGGTGGATTCCACCAGTAACCTGAACTCCTCCGAGACGGCGATCGACCAGACGGCGCACCCGTTTGATCCGACCAAATCGGACAGCTTCACCACTCAATATTCCACCACGCTGTACGATACGCAGGGCAACGCGCATCCGATGGTGCAGTACCTGGTGAAGACCGACTCCAACACCTGGAAGTCCTACACCCTGATCGATGGGCGCAACCCTGACGGCTCGCCGATCAGCGGCACCGGTACTGACGTGAAGGCGCCAGTCGCCTCGACGCTGTCGTTTGACACCTCCGGCAAGCTGACCGGGATCGTTACCCCGCCAGCCACCGCTTCCAATACCACCCTGACCATTTCCGACTGGAAGCCGGGCGGCCTGGTCAATGGTGTCTGGACGCCTAACGGTGCGGCCGCCAACGCAGACGGCGTGGCCGTCAACATGGGGAACATCACCCAGTACAACTCCGCCACCTACCGCAACCCGCCGACCACCGATGGCTACGCCACCGGGCAAATCACCGGGCTGAAAATCGACGGCAGCGGCGTACTGTTCGCCACGTTCAGCAACCAGCAGAGCAAGGCCATCGGCCAGATCTCCCTGGCCAGCTTCAACAACGAGCAGGGCCTGCAGCCAGCCGGTGGCACCACCTGGAAAGAAACCTTCGCGTCGGGCCAGCCGGGTTTTGATACCCCGCAAGTCGGCACCCTGGGTTCGATCGTGGCCAACTCCCTGGAGAACTCCAACGTCAACCTGACCAACGAGCTGGTGGACCTGATCAAGGCCCAGAGCAACTATCAGGCGAACGCCAAGACCATCTCCACCCAAAGCACCATCATGCAGACCATCATTCAGATGACCTGATGTTGTCGCTTTAACTCGCTTTACCGAAAAGCCCCTCACGTGAGGGGCTTTTTTTTGGACGTTCAGATAACGCCTATAGGCGGGGGCGTCACAGGCGGATACACGGCTGTCGGAACGGTACAAGGCCAGCCGGGCGATATCTGGAGCGGATTCAGTCAGGGCCCTGGCGGCAACTGCATCACTGTTTCAGCGATAAAAGTCGCCATGATGCACGTCGGCCAGAAGTCCACCGATGTTTTCAAGGAGGTGAAATACGTGCGCGAATCGCGATGGTGTTGTTCCAGGCAAAAGAAAACCCCCGATACGCCGTAGGCCTATCGGGGGTTTTTCAACCTTGGGTGGTTATACCCAGGGTGTGCTCAGCTTATTGGCAAGCTTCGCAATCCGGCTCGTCGATCGCGCAGGCTTTAGGCACTGGCGCCGGGCCGGCAGGTGCGGCGAGAACCGAATCATCACCGTGGTTGCCGCCGCTGGAAACAGCGTTCAGCTTGCCGGTGTTGATGGTCGACTTCTCGGTGCTGGTGGCAGCCAGGGCACGGAGGTAGTAAGTGGTTTTCAGGCCACGGTACCAGGCCATGCGGTAGGTCACGTCGAGCTTCTTGCCCGATGCGCCGGCGATGTACAGGTTCAGCGACTGAGCCTGGTCGATCCACTTCTGGCGACGGCTGGCGGCGTCGACGATCCACTTGGTGTCCACTTCGAAGGCAGTCGCGTAGAGCTCTTTGAGTTCTTGCGGGATGCGCTCGATCTGCTGCACCGAACCGTCGTAGTACTTCAGGTCGTTGATCATGACCGAGTCCCACAGGCCGCGGGCTTTCAGGTCGCGAACCAGGTACGGGTTGATCACGGTGAATTCGCCCGACAGGTTCGATTTCACATACAGGTTCTGGTAGGTCGGTTCGATCGACTGCGACACGCCGGTGATGTTGGCGATGGTGGCGGTCGGTGCGATGGCCATGATGTTGGAGTTACGAATGCCTTTCTGCACACGGGCACGTACCGGCGCCCAGTCCAGGGATTCGTTCAGGTCAACGTCGATGTACTTCTGGCCACGTTGCTCGATCAGGATCTGTTGCGAATCCAGCGGCAGGATGCCTTTGGACCACAGCGAACCCTGGAACGTCTCGTAGGCGCCACGCTCGTCGGCCAGGTCGCAGGAAGCCTGGATCGCGTAGTAGCTGACCGCTTCCATGGACTTGTCGGCGAACTCGACTGCAGCGTCCGAACCGTAAGGAATGTGCTGCAGGTACAGCGCGTCCTGGAAGCCCATGATGCCCAGGCCGACCGGACGGTGCTTGAAGTTGGAGTTCTGCGCCTGGGGTACCGAGTAGTAGTTGATGTCGATAACGTTATCGAGCATGCGAACGGCGGTGTTCACGGTGCGTTCCAGCTTGGCGGTGTCCAGCTTGCCGTTGACGATGTGGTTCGGCAGGTTGATCGAGCCCAGGTTGCAAACGGCGATCTCGTCCTTGTTGGTGTTCAAGGTGATCTCGGTGCACAGGTTCGAGCTGTGGACCACGCCCACGTGCTGCTGCGGGCTGCGCAGGTTGCACGGGTCTTTGAAGGTCAGCCATGGGTGGCCGGTTTCAAACAGCATGGAGAGCATTTTGCGCCACAGGTCTTTGGCCTGGATGGTCTTGAACAGCTTGACCTTGCCCGGGTATTCGGTGAGGGCTTCGTAGTACTCGTAGCGCTCTTCGAAAGCCTTGCCGGTCAGGTCGTGCAGGTCCGGTACTTCGGATGGCGAGAACAGGGTCCACTTGCCGTCATCGAAGACGCGCTTCATGAACAGGTCAGGGATCCAGTTGGCGGTGTTCATGTCGTGGGTACGACGACGGTCATCACCGGTGTTCTTGCGCAGCTCGATGAACTCTTCGATGTCCATGTGCCAGGTTTCCAGGTAGGCACATACAGCGCCCTTGCGCTTGCCACCCTGGTTCACGGCTACGGCGGTGTCGTTCACTACTTTGAGGAACGGTACAACGCCCTGGGACTTGCCGTTGGTGCCCTTGATGTACGAACCCAGTGCACGCACCGGGGTCCAGTCGTTACCCAGGCCGCCGGCGAATTTGGACAGCATGGCGTTGTCGTGGATCGCG
This sequence comes from Pseudomonas sp. SDO5522_S412, assembly GCF_054071215.1. Classification (NCBI taxonomy): domain Bacteria; kingdom Pseudomonadati; phylum Pseudomonadota; class Gammaproteobacteria; order Pseudomonadales; family Pseudomonadaceae; genus Pseudomonas; species Pseudomonas sp. SDO5522_S412. The sequence continues at coordinate 21,915 of NZ_JBSVWQ010000063.1, forward strand.
TGGTAGATGCCCGACAGGTCATCCGGCACGGTGGTCAGGTAGCAGCTGGACAGCTGTGGACGCAGGGTGCCGGCGTTGAACAGGGTCGGGGTCGACGACATGTAGTCGAAGGACGACAACAGGTTGTAGAACTCGATGGCACGGTCTTCTTTGTGCTTCTCTTCGATCGCCAGGCCCATGGCCACGCGCATGAAGAACACTTGCGGCAGTTCGAAGCGGATCCCGTCCTTGTGGATGAAGTAACGGTCGTACAGGGTTTGCAGGCCCAGGTAAGTGAACTGCTGGTCGCGCTCGTGGTTGATCGCCTTGCCGAGTTTTTCCAGGTCGAAGGTGGCCAGGATCGGGTTCAGCAATTCGAATTCGATACCCTTGGCGATGTAGGCCGGCAGGGCCTTGGCGTACAGGTCGGCCATCTCGTGGTGGGTGGCGCTGTCGGCGACTTTCAGGAAGCCCAGGCCTTCGGCACGCAGGGTGTCCATCAGCAGGCGCGCGGTGACGAACGAGTAGTTCGGCTCACGCTCGACCAGGGTACGGGCGGTCATCACCAGTGCGGTGTTGACGTCGGTCAGGGCCACGCCGTCGTACAGGTTCTTCAGGGTTTCGCGCTGGATCAGGTCGCCATCGACTTCTTCCAGGCCTTCGCAGGCCTCGGTGATGATGGTGTTCAGGCGGCCCAGGTCCAGCGGTGCAAATGTACCGTCGGCCAGGGTGATGCGGATCGACGGGTGAGCTTGTACGGCAGCTTCTTCGGCCGGGGAACGTACGGCACGTTCCTTGGCGCGCGAGTCACGGTAGATCACGTAGTCGCGGGCGACTTTCTGCTCGCCGGCACGCATCAGGGCCAGTTCGACCTGGTCCTGGATTTCTTCGATGTGAATGGTGCCGCCCGATGGCATGCGACGCTTGAAGGTTGCGGTGACCTGTTCGGTCAGGCGGGCAACGGTGTCGTGGATGCGCGACGAGGCAGCAGCGGTGCCGCCTTCAACTGCAAGAAACGCTTTGGTGATCGCGACGGTGATTTTGTCATCGGTGTAAGGAACGACAGTGCCGTTACGCTTGATCACACGCAATTGGCCGGGCGCGGTGGCGGACAGATCCAGGTTCGAATCAGCGGCCTGCGGCACGGAGCCCTGCGGGTTCTCGCGAGTTGTGTCGGTTTGCATGGGGGGTTGTCTCCACATTCTATATTTATTTGGGCACCATCACGGTGCCCACCGTTCCGTCCTGAAGCACTTACAACAGGCCAGGGGCCTGGCATAACAACTTCGGGACAGGAGGAAGGGAGCTGTTCGCGCCGCTTCCATGCCGAAGTCTTCGGTTACAAGCCTTGGGGCTCTTTACCGTATTCCTGGTGGGTGACAGTTTCGTACTGCAACACCCGTACCGTTTTCGCCTGATCGGGGCAGAAAACGGCTGCCATCCGCGTGCGCGGTTTGGTCTTCTGAAAAAGGCTTAAGTTCACCAAACAGGAGCAAGAAAGAGCTTGAGTTTCTTGTCTGATTTGTGTTTGGTCTTTTCGCTGAAAACCCTACATGTAGGGTTTTTTTGGCGACGACCTACAAGATAATGCGTTTTGGGGGGCTTAGCAACGGACTACCTGTGGATAACGCTGTGGGTAAAATGTGTATGAAACGTGGAATGGCCGTGTAGGCCGCAGTACTGCTGGATTGCGCCGTTTGTCACCGAATATTCCGAGGTAAAAACAACCGGTTGGATTTTTGCGGGCGCGAACCCTATCACAAAAAAACACGATGTCCGAACCCATTTGCGCGCTTGTGGCAGAGGGCCTGCCCGTTGCTACAATCGGCGGTTATCCATACAGTTTATGCCTCGCCTACATGACAACTGTAGGAGAGGGCTTGCCCGCGAAGGACGTCAACGATGACGCTGGAAACCTGAATAAGCGCGGCGCCCTCGAGTTTTCTCGGGCAAACCCGCCCCTACAATAATTAGAACCGAGGTAACGCATGGAGCAAGAAGCCTGGCAGGTATTGATTGTCGAGGACGACGAGCGACTGGCCGAGTTGACCCGTGACTACCTGGAGAGCAACGGCTTGCGGGTGTCGGTGGAAGGCAATGGCGCCCTCGCGGCGGCGCGGATCATCGCCGAGCAGCCGGACCTGGTGATCCTCGACCTGATGTTGCCCGGTGAAGATGGCCTGAGCATTTGCCGCAAGGTGCGCGAGCGCTACGACGGGGTGATCCTGATGCTCACCGCGCGCACCGACGACATGGACCAGGTGCTGGGCCTGGACATGGGCGCCGACGATTACGTGTGCAAACCCGTGCGTCCACGCCTGTTGCTGGCACGCATCCAGGCCCTGCTGCGGCGCAGCGAAAGCGTCGAGCCGGCACTCCCCGAAAAACAGCGGCGCCTGCAATTCGGCCCGCTGGTGGTGGACAACGCCCTGCGTGAAGCCTGGCTGCATGAGGGCGGCATCGAACTGACCAGCGCCGAATTCGACCTGCTGTGGCTGCTGGTGGCGAATGCCGGGCGGATCCTGTCCCGGGAAGAAATCTTCACCGCCTTGCGCGGTATTGGCTATGACGGCCAGGACCGCTCCATCGACGTGCGCATCTCGCGCATCCGCCCGAAAATCGGCGACGACCCGATTCACCCACGCCTGATCAAGACCATTCGCAGCAAAGGCTACCTGTTCGTCCCCGAAGCTGCGGCTGACCTGACGCCGTGAACTCAATCTTCCTGCGCATCTACGGCGGCATGTGCGCGGCGCTGATTCTGGTGGCGTTGCTCGGCGTACTGGCCTTGCACCTGCTCAATGAAGTGCGCAGCGGCCAGTACCGCGAGCGCCTGGCCCACGGCACCTTCGCGCTGATGGGCGACAACCTGCAACCCATGAGTGCCATCGAGCGCCGCCGTGCCCTGGCAGTGTGGGAGCGCTTGCTGGGTATCCCGCTGCAATTGCAGACCGTGGCCGAGGCGCACCTGGACCTGACCCAGCGTACCCGTCTGCAACGCGGCCAGGTGTTGGTGGAGCAAACCGGGCCTCACGCGGCCAGGGTGCTGCGCTTGGTCAGTGACCAGGAGCAACTGTTGCTGACCGGTGAAGTGCAGCAAATCAGCGAACAACTGGCCCGCGCGACGATTTACCTGCTGGCCGATGAGCTGGTGCGTTTCCCGGTGGCGGAGCAACCGCAGAAACTCGCAGACCTGAAGGAAGCCAAGGGCTTTGGTTTCGAGATGCACCTGGTGATGCTCAATCAGGCTGATATGGACGAAGACCAGCGCCGCCGCGTGTCCGAAGGCGATACCGTGATGGCCCTGGGCAAGGGCGGGGATTCGATCCGGGTATTTGCCGGCATGGTCGGCACGCCGTGGGTCCTGGAAATCGGCCCGCTGTATCAGATGAATCCGTACCCGGCGCAATGGCTGATCCTGATTGCGCTGATCAGCCTGACCTTGATCGGCTTGATCGTCTATTTATTGGTGCGCCAGCTGGAGCGGCGCTTGAGTGGCCTGGAAGCCGCCGCCACGCGCATCGCCAAAGGCAGCCTGGAAGTGCGGGTGCCGGCCCGCGGCGCCGATTCGGTGGGGCGCCTGGCGGCAGCGTTCAATGGCATGGCCGAGCACCTGCAACGCCTGTTGGCAATTCAGCGCGAACTGGTGCGGGCGGTGTCCCACGAACTGCGCACCCCGGTGGCGCGCCTGCGGTTCGGCCTGGAGATGATCGGCGACGCGGCCACGCCTGAAGCGCGGCGCAAGTATATGGAGGGCATGGACAGCGACATCCAGGACCTCGATGGCCTGGTGGACGAAATGCTCACCTACGCGCGGCTGGAACAGGGGGCGCCGGCACTGAATTTCCAGCGGGTCGACCTCAATGCGTTGCTGGATCAGGTGATTGATGAACTGTCACCGCTGCGCCCGGAAATCAACGTGGCGCGGGGCATCTGCCTGTCCTCGGCACATTGGGACGATGCATGGGTGGAGGCCGAGCCGCGCTACCTGCACCGTGCCCTGCAAAACCTGGTGAGCAACGCCATGCGCCACGCCCAGGGGCAGGTGCTGATCAGTTACCAGGTGGGCCAGGTGCGTTGCCGCATCGACGTGGAAGACGACGGGCCGGGCGTACCGGAAAGTGCCTGGGAGCGGATTTTCACGCCGTTCCTTCGCCTGGATGACAGCCGGACCCGCGCGTCGGGTGGGCACGGCCTGGGGTTATCCATTGTGCGGCGGATCATCTATTGGCACGGCGGCCGGGCGTTGATCAGCAAGAGCAACAATCTGGGTGGCGCGTGTTTCAGCCTGAGTTGGCCACGGGATCAGGAGAAGGTCTAGGCCTGGACGGCCACCAGGCTCAACAACTGCCCGCCATCCACCGCAAACTGCGCCTCCAGCTCCTTGCCATGGCACCACTCTGCGGACAGGTCCGTCAGCAACCGCAGCCGCGCATGGCCGGTATCCGACCACTCCAGCAACTCGGCATGCTCAAAATAAAAGCGCTTCTGCACGATCGGGTAGAGCGCCTTGAACAGGCTCTCTTTCGCCGAAAACGTCAGCGTCACCAGTTGCGCAACCTGCTCCCGCGGCCCGGCGGCCATGCGCAGCATTTCATCCGGAGTGAGAATTTCCCCGGCCAGGCGTTCCGCCCGCTCTAGGGGCAGCAGGTTCTCCAGGTCCATCCCCAGCCCGCGCCACTGTGACTTGTGGGCGACGATGGCCGCTGCATGGCCGGTGCTGTGGGTGATCGAACCACTGATGTGCGCGGGCCAGACCGGCGCGCGGTCCTCGCCGATCGCCGGTACGCAATCCAGCCCGTCCAGCTGTTGCAGGGCCGCGCGGGCGCACAGGCGACCGGCCAGGAACTCCGCCTGCCGCTTGGCCACCGAACGCTGGATGCTCGCGGGTGGCGGCACGGCGCTGCGCTGGAAATCGCCGATGGCCAGCAGGGCCGGGTCAAAACGGGTGCTCAGCAAGACCGTGCCGGGCAAGGCATCGGGCAACGGCCAATGGGCGTCAAGTGGGGTGCAGCAGGCGGGTAGGGAATTCATGCCGGGTATTTTGCCGAGTTGCAGGGCCGCTGGATAGCCTGCGGCCGGGCATACGTAAATAACTCTTTACACAGTAGCCGGCCTCGGTTCAGCCCAGGTTCAGAGAGTGTTCAGGGGGAGTTCAGGGGCGTCTGCGTAGTCTGGCCCCGTACCCAAAGCCCAAGCGTATGAGGTAGCACCATGACTGCGATCAAGAAGCTGATGTTGGCCTTAACCATGCTCAGCGCCACCGCTGGCGTCCAGGCCTCTGATTCGAGTTTCGCGGGTTTCTCCAAGGAGAAGAGCAAAAAGCCCTACAGCCTTCTCCAGCGGGTGAGCTTTGAGGATGCCGGTGAACAGGCAGCTCCATGGGGCCAGTCCCTGGGCCAGCACACCCCGCAGTCAGACTATCGCGTGGGCAACGAAAACCTGTCAGGTCACTTCAACGGCAGTAAATTGCGCCAGCAAGACCTGCAGGGCCGCTATGATATACCCCAGTTGGAAAGTTGATTTGCCTTGGAGAGCTTTATGAAATTGCTGGTTGTCGAAGATGAGGCGTTGCTGCGCCATCACCTGTTGACCCGCCTTACCGACAGCGGTCACGTGGTCGAGGCCGTCGCCAATGCCGAAGAGGCGCTGTACCAGACCGGGCAATTCAACCACGACCTGGCGATCATCGATTTGGGCCTGCCCGGCATGGGCGGCCTGGACCTGATCCGCCAATTGCGCGCCCAGGCCAAGACCTTCCCGATCCTGATCCTGACCGCCCGTGGCAACTGGCAGGACAAGGTTGAAGGCCTGGCAGCAGGTGCCGACGACTACGTGGTCAAGCCTTTCCAGTTCGAAGAGCTGGAAGCGCGGATGAACGCACTGTTGCGCCGCTCCAGCGGTTTCACCCAATCCACCATCGTCGCCGGGCCGTTGCTGCTGGACCTCAATCGCAAGCAGGCGTCCCTCGACGAACAGCCGCTGGCGCTGACCGCCTACGAATACCGCATCCTCGAATACCTGATGCGGCATCACCAGCAAGTGGTCGCCAAGGACCGCCTGATGGAACAGCTCTACCCCGATGACGACGAGCGTGATCCGAACGTGATCGAAGTGCTGGTGGGCCGCCTGCGCCGCAAGCTGGAAGGCCCGGCGGGTTTCAAGCCGATCGACACCGTGCGTGGCCTGGGCTACCTGTTCAATGAGCGCTGCCGTTGATTCGCTCGCTACGTGTACGTTTGATGCTCGCGGCCACCACCCTGGCCGTGCTGTTTATGCTGGCCTTGTTGCCGGCCATGCAGGGCGCCTTCAGCCTGGCCCTGCAGGACTCCATCGAGCAGCGCCTGGCGTCGGATGTCACGACGCTGATTTCGGCTGCCCGGGTTGAAAACAATCGCCTGCTGATGCCCGCGCAGCTGCCGGACGAGCGTTTCAACCTCACCGACAGCCGCCTGCTGGGCTACATCTATGACCGCGAAGGCCATCTGGTCTGGCGGTCGCGCGCCACACAGGAAGAGAACATCAACTACAAGCCGCGCTATGACGGGCGCGGCAACGAGTTTGCGCGGATCCGCGAGGCCAACGGCCAGGAATTTTTTGTCTATGACGTCGAGGTCAAGCTGCTGGGCGGCAAGAGCGCGGCGTTCAGTATCGTCGCCCTGCAACCGGTGCGTGAATACCAACTGACCCTCGAAGGCCTGCGGGAAAACCTCTACCTGGGCTTCGGCGCCGCCTTGCTGGTGCTGCTGACCCTGTTGTGGCTGGGCCTGACCTGGGGCCTGCAGGCGCTGCGCCGGCTGAGCCAGGAACTGGATGAAATCGAAGGCGGTACCCGGGAAAGCCTCAGCGAGCAACACCCGCGCGAGCTGCTGCGCCTGACCGGCTCCTTGAACCGGTTGCTCCACAGCGAGCGGGAGCAACGCACCCGTTACCGCGATTCCCTGGATGACCTGGCCCACAGCCTGAAAACCCCGTTGGCGGTGTTGCAAGGCGTGAGTGAAGACATGGCCCAGCGCCCCGAAGATCGGGACCAGGCCTGGGTACTGCAATCGCAGATCGAACGCATGAGCCAGCAGATCAGCTACCAATTGCAGCGCGCCAGCCTGCGTAAAAGCGGCCTGGTGCGCCACCAGGTACGGCTGGAGCCGGTGCTGCAAAGCCTGTGCGACACGCTGGACAAGGTTTATCGCGATAAGGGCGTGAAGGTCGCCTTTGAACTGCCGGACGAATGCGACGTACCGATCGAGAAGGGCGCCTTGCTGGAACTGCTCGGCAACCTGCTGGAGAACGCCTATCGCCTGTGCCTGAGCGAAGTGCGCATCACCTTGCAGGAAAGCCTGGAGGGCACCGAGTTGTGCATCGAAGACGATGGCCCCGGCGTGCCGCCGGACCAGCGTGCGCGCATCCTGCAGCGGGGCGAGCGGCTCGACCGCCAGCATCCGGGGCAGGGGATTGGCCTGGCGGTGGTCAAGGACATCATTGAAAGCTATGGCGCCCGGCTGACCCTTGGGGATTCACCGCTGGGTGGGGCGGCGTTCAAGATTCACTTCCCGGCTGTTTGATCTTTATTGGCTGTGCCGGCCTCTTCGCGAGCAAGCCCGCTCCCACATTCGATGGCATTCCCAAGGTGGAACTC
>NZ_JBSVWQ010000064.1:0-29425 GCF_054071215.1 Pseudomonas sp. SDO5522_S412
GGTTACTTTTGGGGCGTTTGCCAAAAGTGACCCGCTGTAAGAGCGGAACCCTAAGCCGCCGTTACCGCAGCAACGGATATGTACACCACACCACAACGCCCCCACCCCCTGTTGGCCCACCTCTTGCTAAAGAATCCCCACAGGTAGCCAACGGCGGTTGCCCCCTCCACGACAAAGACGTCGCACACCCGGTTTGCCCCAGCGAACCCGGTGGCGGCGTTTTTTCGTTTTGGCCCCATAGCCCGGGGCCGATGGGGCGGCCACAGCCGTTCCATCACCAGGCCTTCTCATAAGACCCCTTACCGCTGAGGTGCGTGATGAAATCAAGCTTCTGGAAATCCGGTCACACCCCGACCCTGTTCGCCGCGTTCCTGTATTTCGACCTGAGCTTCATGGTCTGGTACCTGTTGGGCCCATTGGCGGTACAAATCGCCGCCGACCTGCACCTCACCACCCAACAACGCGGCCTGGTGGTCGCCACCCCCATCCTGGCCGGCGCAGTGCTGCGGTTCCTGATGGGCATGCTCGCCGACAAACTCTCCCCCAAGACCGCCGGCCTGATCGGCCAGGTGATTGTCATCGGCGCCTTGTTCGTCGCCTGGAAACTCGGAATCCACAGCTACGAGCAAGCCCTGCTGCTGGGCATGTTCCTCGGCATGGCGGGAGCCTCGTTCGCCGTCGCCCTGCCCCTGGCGTCCCAGTGGTACCCCGCCGAGCACCAGGGCAAGGCCATGGGCATCGCCGGCGCCGGCAACTCCGGGACGGTGTTTGCGGCCCTGCTGGCACCGGTGCTCGCCGCCGCGTTTGGCTGGAGCAATGTGTTCGGCTTCGCACTGATCCCGCTGATCCTGACGCTGATCGTCTTCGCCTGGCTCGCCCGCAACGCCCCGCAACGACCCAAGGCCAAGTCCATGGCCGACTACTTCAAAGCCCTGGGCGACCGCGACAGTTGGTGGTTCATGTTCTTCTACAGTGTGACCTTCGGTGGTTTCATCGGCCTGGCCAGCGCCCTGCCCGGCTATTTCAACGACCAATACGGCCTGAGCCCGGTCACCGCCGGCTACTACACCGCCGCCTGCGTATTCGGCGGCAGCCTGATGCGGCCTTTGGGCGGCGCCCTGGCCGACCGTTTCGGCGGGATTCGCACCCTGCTCGGCATGTACGGCGTGGCAGCGATCTGCATCGCGGCGGTGGGGTTCAACCTGCCAAGCTCCTACGCAGCACTGGCGCTTTTTGTGTGCACCATGCTCGGTTTGGGTGCCGGTAACGGTGCAGTCTTCCAACTGGTGCCCCAACGTTTTCACCGCGAGATTGGTGTGATGACCGGCCTGATCGGTATGGCCGGCGGCATCGGCGGTTTCGCCCTGGCGGCGGGCATGGGCGCGATCAAGCAAAGCACCGGCAGCTATCAGTTGGCGCTGTGGTTGTTCGCCAGCCTGGGCGTGCTGGCCTGGTTCGGCCTGTACGGCGTCAAGCGTCGCTGGAGAACCACCTGGGGCTCGGCTGCGGTGACGGCTGCACGGGTCTGATGAGCCTGCAACTGAGCTTCGCCCAAGCCAGCGCCACCGGCCCACGGCAGGAAAACCAGGACGCCTTGCGCCTGGTCACTCCCGCCCCGGAGCTGGCCGCCAGCAAAGGCTACTTGTGTGCCATCGCCGATGGCGTCAGCCAATGCGCCGATGGCGGACTGGCTGCACGCTCGACCTTGCAAGCGCTGGCCCTGGACTATTACGCCACGCCGCAAACCTGGGGCGTGGCCCAGGCCCTGGAGCGCTTGCTGGTGGCCCAGAATCGCTGGCTGCAAGCCAACGGCGGCGGTCAGCCGTTGCTGACCACCCTCAGCGCCCTGGTGTTTCGCGGCCAGCGTTTCACCCTGGCCCATGTGGGTGATTGCCGGGTGTACCGCTGGCTCGATGGCCAGTTGCAGCGCCTGAGCCAGGAGCATGTGTGGGAGCAACCGGGCATGCAGCACGTGCTCAAGCGCGCCATGGGCCTGGATCAGCATCTGGTGCTGGATTTCCTCGACGGCGAGTTGCGGGCAGGCGAGTATTTCCTGCTGCTCAGCGACGGCGTGTGGGCGACCCTGGATGACAACAACATCAGCGCAATCCTGCGGGAACAGTCGGACCTGGACCTCGCGGTAAACACCCTGGTCAGCGCCGCGCACCTGGCTGGTAGCCAGGACAACGCCAGCGCCCTGCTGGTCCGCGTCGACCAGCTTGGTGCCGCCACCCTCGGCGATGCGCTGGTGCAGTTGCAGCAATGGCCCCTGCCGCCCCCCCTGAAACCCGGCCAGCGCTTCGAAGGCTGGCACGTAGAGTCGCTGTTGGGGCAAAGCCGCCAATCCTTGCTCTATCGGGTGCGCGATGCCCATCAACAGGCGTGGCTGCTGAAGACCTTGCCGCTCAGCCACGACGATGACGTGTTCGCCGCCCAGGCATTGCTGTCAGAGGAATGGTTCCTGCGCCGGGTCGCCGGCCGCGCGTTTCCTGAAGTCCATCCAGCCAGTGGCCGTCAGCATTTGTACTACGCGATGCGTGAATACTCCGGCCAAACCCTGGCCGAACTGTTCAAGCACCAGGGCCCATTGCCCCTGGCGCAGTGGCAAACCCTGGCCGAGCGCCTGTTGCGTGCCGTCGGGCTGCTGCACCGCCGGCAGATCCTGCACCGCGACATCAAGCCGGAAAACCTGCTGCTGGGCGAGGATGGCGAATTACGTGTGCTGGACTTCGGCCTGGCCTACTGCCCCGGGCTCTCGGAGGATCGCGCGCACCTGTTGCCTGGCACGCCAAGCTTTATCGCCCCGGAAGCCTTCAACGGCGAACGCCCTACCCCGCAACAGGACTTGTATAGCGTCGGTGTGACCTTGTATTACCTGCTCACCGGGCATTACCCCTACGGCGAAATCGAAGCTTTCCAGCGTCCCAGGTTCACTACGCTTGTCGGCGCCAGCCGCTACCGCCCCGACCTGCCCGACTGGCTGCAACAGAGCCTGGAGCGCGCAGTCGCCGCGCAACCCGAGCAACGTTATGAAACTGCCGAGGAATGGTTGCTGGTACTGGAGCAGGCGGATCGCCGCGAGTTGAGCACGCGACCAAAACCGCTGCTGGAGCGCGAACCGCTGAAGGTCTGGCAAACGTTGGCCGTGCTGTCGTTGCTGATCAATCTGGTGCTGTTGTACTGGCTGTTGCACCACTAAGAGGCGAAATTTCTTGATACATCACCGCCTCACTTAGCAAAACCGGCCAAAATCCTACTTGGCACAACCGCTGCATTAGCTTTCCCATCAACACACATATAGCCGCACCTTCAACGTCGAAGGTCGGGCTTCCCGAGAGAACGGGACCAGGACAAAGGCGTCCTCGCTACTTACGTAGCGGGGACGCCTTTTTTTGTTGCGCACGATTTGTCGAGCCACTGCGGAGAACGACATGAAGAAACTCAAACTGGTGATGATCGGCAACGGCATGGCCGGGGTTCGCACCCTTGAAGAATTGCTCAAGCTGAGCAGCGACCTGTACGACATCACCGTTTTCGGCGCCGAGCCCCACACCAATTACAACCGCATTTTGCTGTCGCCGGTGCTGGCCGGTGAGCAGACCTTCGAAGAGATCGTGCTCAATGACTTGAGCTGGTACCTCGATAACAACATCAAGCTGTTGCTTAACCGCAAAGTGGTGCAGATCGACCGGGTCAAACGCAAAGTCATCGCCGAAGACGGCAGCGAGGCCGAGTACGATCGCCTGCTGATCGCCACCGGCTCCACGCCGTTTATCCTGCCGATCCCGGGCAATACGTTGCAGGGTGTGATCGGCTACCGCGACATCGCCGACACCCAGGCCATGATCGACACCGCCAAGACCCACAAGCACGCGGTCGTCATCGGCGGCGGCCTGCTGGGCCTGGAGGCCGCCAACGGCCTGATGCTGCGTGGCATGCACGTGACCGTGGTGCATATCGGCGAATGGCTGCTGGAACGGCAACTGGACAAGACCAGCGGCCAGTTGCTGCAAACCGAACTGGAAAGCCGTGGCCTGGTGTTTCGCTTGAAGGAGCAGACCGAGGCGCTGCATGACGCCGGCAACGGCCGCGTCGGCTCGGTGCAATTCAAGAATGGCGATGTGATCCCCGCCGACCTGGTGGTGATGGCTGCGGGCATCCGCCCCAACACCGAACTCGCGGAAAAATCCGGCATCCCGTGCAACCGTGGGATTCTGGTCAACGACACCCTGCAAACCTACGACCCGCGCATCTATGCCATCGGCGAATGCGCCAGCCATCGCGGGATCGCCTATGGCCTGGTGGCGCCGCTGTTCGAACAGGCCAAGGTCTGCGCCAACCACCTCGCCCAGCTGGGTTTCGCGCGTTACCAGGGTTCGGTGACCTCCACCAAATTGAAAGTCACGGGCATCGACCTGTTCTCCGCCGGGGATTTCATGGGTGGCGAAGGCACCGAAACCATCACCCTTTCCGACCCGATTGGCGGCGTCTACAAGAAGCTGGTGATCAAGGACGACATCCTCGTCGGCGCCTGCCTGTACGGCGATACGGCTGACGGCGGCTGGTATTTCCGGCAGATCCGTGAGAACCATGCCATTGGCGAGATCCGCGATCACCTGATGTTCGGTGAAAACGCTTTGGGCGATGTAGGCCACCAAGGCCAGGACAAAGCCATGAGCATGGCCGACACCGCCGAAGTCTGCGGCTGCAACGGCGTGTGCAAGGGCACCATCGTCAAGGCGATTCAGGAACACGGTCTGTTCAGCGTCGACGACGTGAAGAAGCACACCAAGGCTGCCAGTTCCTGCGGTTCCTGCGCCGGGCTGGTGGAACAGATCCTGATCAACACCGTGGGCGGCGCGGCGGACGTCAAACCGAAAAGCGAAAAAGCCATCTGCGGCTGCAGCGACCTCAACCACGGGCAAATCCGCCAGGCCATCCGCGACCAGCACCTGCTGACCATCGCCGGCACCATGAGCTACCTGAACTGGCGCACCCCGAACGGCTGTGCCACCTGCCGCCCGGCACTCAACTACTACCTGATCTCCACTTGGCCCGGCGAGGCAAAAGACGATCCGCAATCGCGCCTGATCAACGAACGCGCCCACGCCAATATTCAGAAAGACGGCACCTACTCGGTAGTCCCAAGGATGTGGGGTGGTGTGACCAATCCGTCGGAACTGCGGCGCATCGCTGATGTGGCCGACAAGTACAACGTGCCGATGGTCAAGGTTACCGGCGGGCAGCGCATCGATTTGCTGGGCATCAAGAAGCAGGACTTGCCCGGCGTGTGGAAAGACCTCGATATGCCATCCGGCCATGCCTACGGCAAATCCATCCGCACCGTGAAGACCTGCGTCGGCAGCGAGTTCTGCCGCTTTGGTACGCAGAACTCGACGCAACTGGGGATTGAGCTGGAACATGACCTGTTCAATATGTGGTCGCCCCACAAGGTCAAGCTGGCAGTGTCCGGCTGCCCGCGCAACTGCTCGGAAGCGGGGATCAAGGACGTGGGAATCATCGGCGTCGATTCCGGCTGGGAGATGTACATCGGCGGTAACGGCGGGATCAAGACCGAGGTCGCCGAGTTCTTCGTCAAGCTGAAAACCGCCGAAGAAGTGCGCGAATACAACGGCGCTTTCCTACAGCTCTACCGGGAAGAAGCCTTCTACCTGGAGCGCACCGTGCACTACCTGCAACGGGTCGGCATGGAGCACATCAAGAAGGCTGTACTGGAAGACCCGGCGCGGCGCCAGGCGTTGAATGAACGCCTGCAATTCTCCCTGTCGTTCGAGCAGGACCCGTGGAAAGAACGCCTGGAACAGCCGCTGCTGAAAAAGGAATTCGACACCATCCCCGTCAAACTGCTGGAGGTGCCGGCATGAACTGGCTGGATATATGCGCCCTCGAAGAAATCAACGCCCTGGGCTCGCGCATCATCAGCGGGCCAAAAGGCGACATCGCGATTTTTCGTACCAGTGACGACGAGGTTTTCGCCCTCGACGACCGCTGCCCGCACAAGGGTGGCCCGCTGTCCCAAGGCTTGATCTACGGCAAGCGCGTGGCCTGCCCGCTGCACAACTGGCAGATCGACCTGGAGTCCGGGGAGGCCCAGGCACCGGACGTCGGCTGCGCCCATCACCACCCGGCCCGTGTGGAAAACGGCCGGGTGATGTTGGCGCTGCGGGACGCCGGTTGATGAACCGCCAGACCACCGCGTCCACCTGCTGCTACTGCGGGGTCGGTTGCGGCGTACTGATCGAGCATGATGGCTCGCAGATCCTCGGCGTCAGTGGCGATCCGAGTCATCCGGCCAACTTCGGAAAATTGTGCAGCAAGGGCTCCAGCCTGCACCTCACCGGAGACCTCGCGGCCCGCGCGTTGTACCCGGAACTGCGGCTGGGCAAAGGCCTGGCCCGCAGCCGCACCGACTGGGATACCGCCCTGGAGCACGCGGCGAACGTGTTTGCCGAAACCATCGCTGAACACGGGCCGGACAGCGTGGCGTTCTATATATCCGGGCAGTTGCTGACCGAGGATTACTACAGCTTCAACAAACTCGCGCGAGCGCTGGTGGGCACCAACAATATCGACAGCAACTCGCGGCTGTGCATGTCTTCGGCGGTGGTCGGCTACAAGCGCAGCCTGGGGGCCGACGCGCCACCGTGCAGCTACGAGGACCTGGAGTCGAGCGACTGCGTGATGATCGTCGGCAGCAATATGGCCTACGCGCATCCGGTGTTGTTCCGACGCCTGGAGGAAGCCAAGGCCCGCCGGCCACAGATGAAAGTGCTGGTAATTGATCCCCGGCGCACCGACACCTGCGACTTGGCGGACCTGCATCTGGCGATTTTGCCGGGTACGGATGTCGCATTGTTCCATGGGATCCTGCACTTGTTGTTGTGGGAAGACTGGATCGACCGCGACTTTATCCAGGCCCATACCGACGGCCTGGTCGAACTCAAACGCCTAGTTCACGACTACACACCGCAAATGGTCACGCAGTTGTGCGGGATCAGTGTCGAGCAACTGCGTCTGTGTGCGGAGTGGGTCGGCACCTCGGCGAGTTTTCTGTCGTTGTGGTGCATGGGGCTCAATCAGTCCACCGCCGGCAGCGCGAAGAACAGCGCCTTGATTAACCTGCATTTGGCGACCGGCACCATCGGCCGCCCTGGCTGCGGACCTTTCTCCCTGACGGGTCAGCCGAATGCCATGGGTGGGCGGGAAACCGGCAGTTTGTCGAATTTACTGCCTGGCCATCGTGAGGCTGCCAACCCCGAACATCGGGCAGAAGTAGCCGCCTATTGGGGGGTCGACCAACTGCCGGCCAGCACCGGGCTGACCGCCATCGAATTGTTTGCACAGATGCAGGCCGGCAAGATCAAGGCCCTGTGGATCGCGTGCACCAACCCCGCCCAATCCCTGCCCGACCAGAACACCGTGCGCCAGGCCCTGGAAGCGTGTCCGTTCGTGGTGCTACAGGAAGCCTTTCGTACAACCGAGACGGCGCGTTACGCCGACCTGTTGCTGCCAGCCGCGAGCTGGGGCGAGAAGGAAGGCACAGTGACCAACTCTGAGCGGCGCATTTCCCACGTTCGCCGAGCCATCGCCCCACCCGGGGAAGCGCGGCCGGACTGGGCAATCACCGTGGATTTTGCCCGACGCCTGGAGCAGCGTCTTTGTCCCGGAAAACCGGGGCTTTTTGCCTTTGAGCAACCGGCACAGATCTTTGATGAATACAAGCTGCTGACCCGTGGGCGGGACCTGGACCTGTCGGGTATCAGCCACGCGCTGCTGGACCGGATAGGCCCGCAGCAATGGCCATTCCCGGCCGATGCGGTGGGCGGAACACCAAGGCTGTACACCGACGGATTTTTCCCTACGGAGACTGGCCGGGCGCACTTTGTCGCCGACCCTTATCGCGCCGCCAAGGAGCAGCGTGACGCGCGCTTCCCACTCACCCTGATCACCGGCCGCCTGCGGGACCAATGGCATGGCATGAGCCGCACCGGCACCGCTGCGCAGCTGTTCGGCCATGTCAGTGAAGCAGTGCTCAGCCTGCACCCGGACGAACTGCGTCGCCATCGCTTGAAGGAAGGGGATCTGGTCAGCCTGAAAAGCCGGCGCGGCAGCGTGATTGTGGCCGTCGGCAGCGATGACAGCGTGCGTCCCGGCCAGGCTTTCCTGCCGATGCACTGGGGCGACCGTTTTCTTAAAGGCGGCGTAAATGCGCTGACCCAGCCGGCATTCGACCCGCTGTCCAAACAGCCGGAACTCAAGCACAGCGGCGTGCGCCTGGAGGCGGTGCGACTGCCCTGGCACTTGTTTGCGCTGATTGAAGGCGATGTGCAGCAACACTTCGAAGCGTTGCGACCGCTGTGTGACGGCTTTGCCTACGTCAGCCTGAGCCTGACCGGACGCGAGCGGCCTGCCCTGCTGATTCGTGCGGCGCATCACGAGGCGCCCGCCCTTGAACTGCTCAAGCAGATCGACCAACTGCTGGGCCTCAACGACGGCCCCGTGATGGCGTACGACGACCCGCGGCGCTCCATTGGCAAGCGGGTAAAGATTGAAAAAGGCCGTATCACCGCGATCCGCCTGGCTGGCGAAACCCTGGCTCGCCACTGGCTGCAAAGCCTGTGGCTGGAAGGTCGCACCGATGAGCAGTTACGCCGCTGGTTGTTGGCACCATTGAGTGCGCCACCGGGGGGCGGCTCGAGCAGCAACAAGACGCTGTGCAACTGCAAGAACGTCAGCGAAAGCGCGGTCTGCGCCGGCATTGCCCGGGGCCTGGACCTGAACGGGCTGAAGCAGGAACTGGGTTGCGGCACGCAATGCGGCTCCTGTGTGCCGGAAATCAAACGGTTATTGGCGAGCGGCAAGCAGCCAATCGCGATCAGAGTGTGAGGCAAGCATATGAGCGCAAAAGTCTGGCTGGTGGGCGCAGGCCCCGGCGATCCGGAACTGCTGACACTCAAGGCGGTGAGAGCCCTGCGGGAAGCCGATGTGGTGCTGATCGATGATCTGGTCAACCCGGCGCTGCTGGAGCATTGCCCCGCTGCACGGCTGATCACCGTGGGCAAACGCGGTGGCTGCCGTTCCACCCCACAGGCGTTTATCCATCGCCTGATGTTGCGTTATGCCCGGCAGGGTAAGTGCGTGGTGCGGCTCAAGGGCGGCGACCCGTGCATTTTTGGTCGCGGCGGCGAAGAGGCGGCGTGGCTCAGGCAGCAAGGGGTGGAAGTGGAGTTGGTCAACGGCATTACGGCAGGGCTGGCCGGGGCAACGAACTGCGATATTTCGCTGACGTTGCGCGGTGTCAGCCGTGGCGTCACGTTGGTCACGGCCCATACCCAGGACGACAGCAGCCTCAATTGGCGGGCCCTGGCAGAGGGCGGCACGACGCTGGTGATCTATATGGGGGTGGCGAAACTGGGGGAAATCCGCCGGCAATTGCTGGAAGGTGGCATGAGCGATGACATGCCGGTGGCGATGATTGAAAACGCTTCACTGCCACAACAGCGCGAATGCCGCAGCAGCCTCGCCCGGATGCAGGATGATGCGCACGAATTCGCGCTCAAGAGCCCGGCTATCCTGGTGATTGGCCGGGTTGCTCAAGCGACGCAGGCGCTTGCGGCCCTGGCCAGCGCCACGGCCTGAGGCAAATTACAGGCGAAAAAAAGCCCGGCCTAAGCCGGGCTTTTTTCTACAACTCAGTAATTACTGAGCTGCTTGTGCTTCTACCGAGGCTTCTACGCGACGGTTGATAGCACGGCCAGCTTCAGTTGCGTTGTCAGCAACTGGGCGGGATTTGCCATAACCAACCGAGCTTACACGGTTAGGAGCAATACCGTCTTTGACCAGGACTTGCTTAACAGCGTCAGCACGACGCTGGGACAGCTTCTGGTTGTAAGCGTCAGGACCGACGGAGTCAGTGTGACCTTCAACAACGGTGGTGGTTTGTGGGTACTGTTTCATGAAGTCAGCGAGGTTTTTCACGTCGCCGTAGCTGTTAGGCTTAACAACCGACTTGTCGAAGTCGAACTTCACGTCCAGCTCAACACGAACAACCTGAGCAACCGGAGCTTCTGGCTCTGGGGTTGGCTCTGGAGCTGGTGCTGGGGTAGGAGCTGGAGCAGTTTTGCCAGCGTTGCCGCCGAAGTTTACGCCCAGGCCAACCAGTGCGGAGTAGTCCCACTTGCCGTTGTCGATAGCGTAGTCAGCTTCAACACCAGCACGTGCGAACAGGTTGTCGGTGAAGTAGTACTTCACACCAGCGCCAGCGATAGCCAGGGTCGATTGATCGCGACCTTTGTGACCATCAGCTTCAACGTTGGTACGGCTCTGGTGGCCGAAACCGCCCTCTACGTATGGACGCAGGGAGTCGACGCCAGCTTGACCGAAGTGGTACTGGGCAGTAACGCTGCCGGTATCACCTTTGATCTTCTGGTTGCCAGTACCGTCGTTCGAACGGGTGTGGTTGGTAGTGTCGTAGTTCAGGTTGATCGACACGTCGTCGGTCAGGAAGTAACCGATGCTGGCGCCAGGATTGAAGCCGTCTTCGATATGTTTGACGCTATCGTTGAACTGCTTTTTGTAAAACAGCTGGCCTTCAACTGCGCCTTGGCCTTGTGCCAGAGCGCCGACAGAAGTGGCAGCAATAAGAGTACCAATGGCCAAGCCCAAGGTGTTTTTCAGTTTCATCCGTTAAATCCCCATCTGGTGATTGTAAAGCAGTCCCACATACCGGGGGACAACTCGGCGACAAGTCTAACAGAACTTGCCTACACGTAAGAGATATTTGCCACGCACTAAGTTTCAGTGCTGCCCGCAAATTTCTCACGTAATTTATCAAGAGCGCGTTTGTAACGCATTTTTGTAGCACTCAAACCCATATGCATGATGTCAGCGATCTCCTGAAACTCCAGCTCTGCGACAAATCGTAGCACCAGAATTTCCCGGTCAATCGGATTCACATGCACCAACCAGCGATCGAGTCCGCCCTTTTCTTCCGGGGTAGGCGCCTTTTCCTCAGACGCTTCCTCAAGGGGGTCCAGACTCAAAGCATCCATCAAGCGACGCTTTCGCCGTTCCTTCCGATACTGCGTGATGCACTCGTTGTACGTGATGCTATAGAGCCATGTCTTGAACTTCGATTTTCCCTCGAAGTTCTTCAGGCCGTATAGCACCTTGAGCATCACTTCCTGACAGACATCATCCGCATCTCTATCGTTCCCTAAATACCTTGAACAAACGTTGAACAGAGTGCGTTGATACCTGCGCATCAATTCTTCGTACGCGCGTGTTACGTGAAACAGCTCCGTGTGCGAGCGCGCGACCAACTCCTCATCAGAGAGCTCACGGGGGTCATAGCGCGTGGACAGCGTTTGGGCTTTATTCAAAACAAGTCGTGCCGACAGTCAGGTCAATGTCCGCCATGGCCTGGATACCCAGGTTTGCGGCGGCGTACATTAGCAGGATTCGCCGGGTTAGCGGCTAGTCACATGCTGTTCCAGCAGGATCCGGTTCGAAAGCGACACCAGTTCGCCATCGTCCGTCAGCACTGTCGTCTTGACCGTGCCGATCTCCTCGATCTGCCCTTCGACCTCGCCCACACGCACTTGTTGCCCAACCTGATATAGCTCACGCACATAGATTCCCGCAAGAATCTGCCCGGCAATTTCCCGGCTTCCCAGTCCCATGGCCAGCGCAACGGCCAGACCAACGGTAATCAAAACAATCACAATCACATGGTTCAGCAGGTCAGTCTTGACCTCCAGCTGGCTGATCGCGACCGAAATACTGATGATAATCACCAGACCCTGGGCAATTCGCCCCAGGCCGCTGGCATAATCCAGACCCACGCCTTCAGCCGCCCCACGCACCAGGCCATTGGCCAGTTGCGCCAGCAAAACCCCTACCAGCAACACCAGCGCGCCACCGAATACTTTCGGCAAATACAGCGCCAGCATGTCGAGCGTAGCTGAAACTCGCTCAAGTCCAAGGGATTCAGCCGCAGAAACCAGAAAAATCAGCAAAACAAACCAATAAACGATCTTGCCGATCAGTGTCGAGATCGGCACTTGCAACCCGGCACGCCCCAAAATCTTGGTCAGGCCGGTGCCACCCATCAATCGATCAAGACCCAGCTTAGCCAGCAATTTGGAAAGCAGGGTGTCAAGCAGCTTGGCCACGACAAAACCCAGCAGTACCACCACCAGTGCACCAAACAGGTTGGGAATGAAATTCGCCACCTTGGTCCACAACGCAGTCATTGCAGTTACCAGACTCTGGGTCCAGAGATCGAGTTCCATATTCATTCAGCCTTATCAGCAGTGCGAGCAAGAGGTTTACGACGGGAAACCGGTGAGACATGGGCCGAACCATTGTTCAAGGCCATCATCAACGCCGGCAACCAGCGGCCAAGCAGACCGAACAGATCCCCCGCCCCGACCTGGCGGTTGGCGGTTTTCAAGACGCGACCCAGGCAAGCATCGTCGTCCCGGTTGGACGGCGAGGCATTGAGCATGTCACGCAAAGACTGTTCGAACGGATCGTGCATAAAAAACCTCTCGCAAGTGATTTAAAAGACGAGGGTAAAATTCTTCGGGTCACATGACCTCTTTCCACGTTCAGGTCACATTCAGCTCAAACCCAACGTAACCGTCGAAACAACCACCATTGCCCGACCGCCACTGTGACCATCATCAGGCAGGCAATCAGGAACCCGTAAGGGCTGGAAGAGAACGGAATTCCGCCTACATTGATGCCCAGCAAACCGGTCAGGAAACTCATCGGCAGGAAGATCCCGGTGATGATCCCGAAGCGGTACATGGTGCGGTTCATGCGCAGGCTCAAACGCCGGTCTTCGGTCTCCAGCACAAGCCCCACGCGCTCCCGGGCCAGCTCAAGCTCTTCCAGGTAGCGGGTCAGGCTGTTGTTCAATTCGTTCCAGTAGTCAGCATCGTCGTCACAGAACCAGGGCAATTTGATCCGGGTCAACTGCGCGAAAATATCCCGCTGCGGCGACAGGAAACGTTTAAGCCCGGCGGCGCGCCGACGGATCTGCAAAACGCTGCCATGCTCCGGAGTATACCGTTCGTCGGCATCCAGTTTTTCTTCTTCGATATCGACGATTTCGGACAAGTCGCTGACCAGATCCTGAACCTTGTTGGTCAGGTACTGCGCCATATACAGGACCAGTTCCGAGGAAGTCTTCGGCCCCTTGCCGTCCGCCAGTTGCACCAGCAACTCGTCGGTGGCGCGCAATGGGCGCAAACGCAGGGAAATCACCCGCGCTGCCGAGGCAAAGATCCGCACCGAGACCATGTCTTCCGGTTCGGCGCCGGGATTGAGGTTGACCCCGCGCAAAAACAGCAGCAGTTCGGCATCCGGCAGCGGCAACAGGCGTGGGCGAGTGTTCTCCTCCAGCAGCAGGTCACAGGCGAATTCGCTGAGGCCGCTGGATTTGCGCAACCAGGTCTGGGTCTGGGGATGGCTACGGTCCCAATGCAGCCACAGGCTTTCCTGAGGCTGCAGTTGCAGCTCATCAAGCTCTATCCGGGCAATCGAACGCGCACCACCTTTACCGTCCAGCACCAGGGCATGCACCAGGCCCCACTGCGCGTTTTCTTCCTCGAACATCCTCACCCCTGTCGGCTACTGCTGTTTATTCAGGCATCTTCAGCGGGCTAGGGGAGACGATCACACCGTTATTGTCGGCGTACACGTACTCGCCCGGGCGGAAGGTCACGCCGGCGAATGTCACCGCCACGTTCAAATCGCCAATACCGCGCTTGTCAGTCTTCATCGGGTGGCTGGCCAGGGCCTGCACGCCCAGGTCGGTCTGGGCGATCACGTCGACATCGCGGATGCAGCCGTAGATCACCAGCCCTTCCCAGCCGTTTTTCGCGGCTTTCTCGGCGATCATGTCGCCCAGCAACGCGCGGCGCAGGGAACCCCCACCATCGACCACCAGCACCTTGCCGGCCCCATTGAGCTCGGCTTGTTCCTTGACCAGGGAATTGTCTTCAAAGCACTTGATGGTCACGATCTCGCCACCAAAGGAGTCCCGGCCGCCGAAATTGCTGAACATCGGCTCAACCACCTGCACCAGCTCCGGATAGGCGTCACACAGGTCGGGGGTAAGGTAATGGTTCATCGAGAAACTCCTGTAGGTGAAAGAAGGTGTCAAACATCCCACTGTTTACTTACATCTGGAAACGCTTTGCCGTGAAGGTTCTTTAATCCGGGCCGAATAGTCAGGCCCATCGGATAGCAACGCAAGACCCACTGCGCGACTGAATATGACCAGAACCACCCAACGCGTCATATCTTAGCCTCTACGGCAAACAAGCGAAACGCCCCTGATAGAGCCTCGCGCTCAAACCGCTGCCAGTTCCTGCGCCTGCGCCCCCAGCAAAGGTGTAAGCGGATTTTTCAACCAGCGCGTCACCAGCGGCCACACTTCAGCCTGGGCGGCCTTGCTGACGAGCATCTCGACATGCCCGAAATCCCCGCTGAACCCTTGCTGGCGCCCCAGGCACAGGTATTGGCGATGCCAGGAGCCGACCTGCTCAAAGAGCTTGCGACAGGCCCAGTCCGGGTCCTGGTGATCGCCGGCGGCGCTCACCGCCAACAGCGGCACGTCAACCTCGGCCAGGCCTTTCCACCAATCCTGCTTACCTTCGCCAAAGCGGCCGAACAGCCCATTCCAGCGCATGGCTTCAATCAATACACCCGCCGGCTCGTCCTCCGGGCCGCGTTTCCACCGAGCGCCGGACAATTGGCCGAAACGTTTCAAGAGCAGGCGACCGGTCCACTCCACCGGTGGCAACTTCAACGGCCAATGCGTGCGACTGACTTGGCAGCCAAACAGCGCCACCGAGGCCACTGCCGGCGCGCCAAGGTGCTGCCCACCCAAGGCCGCAGCCAGGGTTGTGCCACCCAGGGAATGCCCGATCCAGTGGGGAATCTGCCCGCTTTGCTCACGCACGAAGGCGGCAATGGCCGGCAAGTCGTAGCGAGCATAGTCGGCGACACGATTCCTGGCGTAGTCCTGATTGCGCCGGGACAGCCCGTGACCGCGCATTTCCGGGATCCAGACGTCAAACCCTTCGCGCGCCAGGTAGGCGCCCAGGCCGATCCCCTTGGGCGAGTACCAGAAGCGGCGGTTGGAAAAACTGCCATGCAACAAAACCACCGGCACGCCCCGGTTTTCCGGGACGTCAGCCAGGCCCAGGCGGGTCACGGCCAGCTCGACGGTACCGTCAGGGCTGTTGCCGGGTTTCAGCCGATACACATCTTCACTCAGGTCGCCACGACGCTCAGCGCTGATCAAGGCGACGGGAAACAGGTTGCTGCTGCTTTGCATAATGCTCTTGCACAAAAAAGGGCGGCGTCCGGAAGGAGTTCCGCCCTGTACAGAATGAGAAATGCCGGCCAACCGCAAGGTTGACCGGCACTTTTGGGTGTTGCGTGTTACGCCTGGGCTTGACCTTCAGCCAGGAAGAACCAGGTTTCCAGTACGGAATCGGGGTTCAGCGAGACGCTTTCGATGCCCTGCTCCATCAGCCACTTGGCCAGGTCCGGGTGATCGGAAGGGCCTTGGCCACAGATCCCGATGTACTTGCCGGCCTTGTTGCACGCCTGGATGGCGTTGGCCAGCAGCTTCTTGACCGCAGGGTTACGCTCGTCGAACAGGTGGGCGATGATCCCGGAGTCGCGGTCCAGGCCCAGGGTCAGCTGGGTCAGGTCGTTGGAACCGATGGAGAAGCCGTCGAAGAACTCCAGGAATTCTTCAGCCAGGATGGCATTGGATGGCAGCTCGCACATCATGATGACGCGCAGGCCGTTCTCGCCACGGGACAGGCCGTTTTCAGCCAGCAGGTCCACCACCTGGCTCGCTTCACCCAGGGTGCGCACGAACGGCACCATGATTTCGACGTTGGTCAGGCCCATCTCGTTGCGCACGCGCTTGAGGGCACGGCATTCCAGCTCGAAGCAGTCGCGGAAGGCTTCGCTGATGTAGCGCGAGGCGCCACGGAAGCCCAGCATCGGGTTTTCTTCTTCCGGCTCGTAAAGCTTGCCGCCGATCAGGTTGGCGTACTCGTTGGACTTGAAGTCCGACAGGCGCACGATGACCTTTTTCGGGTAGAACGCCGCTGCCAGGGTGCTGATGCCTTCCACCAGCTTCTCGACGTAGAAGCCCACCGGGTCGTTGTAGCCGGCGATGCGCTTGTCGACGCTTTCCTTGATGTCCGGCGGCAGGCCGTCGTAGTTCAGCAGGGCCTTGGGGTGCACACCGATCATGCGGTTGATGATGAACTCCAGGCGGGCCAGGCCCACACCGGCGTTCGGCAATTGCGCGAAATCGAAGGCGCGGTCCGGGTTGCCGACGTTCATCATGATCTTGAACGGCAGGTCGGGCATGGCGTCGATGGAGTTTTGCTTGATATCGAAGCCCAGCTCACCTTCGAAGATGAAGCCGGTGTCGCCTTCAGCGCAGGACACGGTCACGCCCTGGCCGTCTTTCAACAGTTGGGTGGCGTTACCGCAACCGACCACTGCCGGAATCCCCAGCTCGCGGGCGATGATCGCCGCGTGGCAGGTACGCCCGCCACGGTTGGTGACGATGGCGCTGGCGCGCTTCATCACCGGTTCCCAGTCCGGGTCGGTCATGTCGGAGACCAGCACGTCGCCTGGCTGGACCTTGTCCATCTCGGACACGTCCTTGATGATCCGCACCTTGCCGGCGCCGATGCGCTGGCCGATGGCACGGCCCTCCACCAGCACGGTGCCGGTTTCTTTCAACAGGTAGCGTTCCATGACGTTGGCCGAGGTGCGGCTCTTCACGGTCTCAGGGCGGGCCTGGACGATGTACAGCTTGCCGTCGTCGCCGTCCTTGGCCCATTCGATGTCCATCGGGCACTTGTAGTGCTTCTCGATGATCATCGCTTGTTTGGCCAGTTCGCTGACTTCGGCGTCGGTCAGGCAGAAACGCGCGCGTTCGGCCTTGTCGACATCAACGGTTTTCACCGAGCGACCGGCCTTGGCCTCGTCGCCGTAGATCATCTTGATCGCCTTGCTGCCCAGGTTGCGGCGCAGGATGGCCGGGCGGCCGGCTTCAAGGGTGTGTTTGTGGACGTAGAATTCGTCCGGGTTCACCGCGCCTTGTACGACGGTTTCGCCGAGGCCGTAGGCGCCGGTGATGAACACCACGTCGCGGAAGCCCGATTCGGTGTCCAGGGTGAACATCACGCCGGCGGTGCCGGTTTCCGAACGCACCATGCGCTGCACACCGGCAGACAGGGCCACCAGCTTGTGGTCGAAACCCTGGTGTACGCGGTAGGAAATAGCACGGTCGTTAAAGAGGGAGGCAAACACTTCCTTGGCTGCGCGGATCACGTTTTCCACGCCGCGGATGTTCAGGAAGGTTTCTTGCTGGCCGGCAAAGGAGGCGTCCGGCAGGTCTTCGGCGGTGGCCGAGGAGCGCACGGCGACAGCCATGTCGGGGTTACCGGCCGACAGCGTGGCAAACGCGGTGCGGATCTCGGCGTTGAGCTTCTCGGGGAACTCGGCTTCCATGATCCATTGACGGATCTGGGCGCCAGTCTTGGCCAGGGCGTTGACGTCATCGACGTCCAGCGCATCGAGGGCGGCATGGATCTGATCGTTGAGGCCGCTCAACTCGAGGAAATCACGGTAAGCCTGGGCGGTGGTGGCAAAACCACCTGGCACCGATACACCGGCGCCCGCAAGATTACTGATCATCTCGCCCAGGGATGCGTTCTTGCCCCCTACGTGCTCTACATCATGGACGCCGAGCTTATCGAGGGAAACTACGTACTCTACCAAGGTGATCTCTCCACTTTCTGTGTTGGAAAAGCTCAGGACGCCGGCGGCTCAGTAGGAGCGGTTACCGGCGTTTGTGGCCTGGACCTGGAAAATAAGTGAGAATGCGGCCCACTGCGGGACGGCAAAATCGCGCCTATCATATCCAAGATTCGTCATCAGCTTAAGGCCCAAGGCTCAAATGAAACGATCTGCTTTCTTTATCTCCGACGGCACCGGCATTACAGCCGAAACCCTGGGTCAAAGCCTGCTGGCGCAGTTCGAAAACATTACCTTCAGCAAATTCACGCGACCCTATATCGATAGCGTGGATAAAGCGCGAGCCATGGTACAACAAATCAATCTGGCGGCCGAAAAAGACGGATTTCGTCCGATCATTTTCGACACCATCGTCAATCAGGACATTCGTGAGATCCTCGCCACCTCCAATGGTTTCATGATCGACATCTTCTCTACCTTCCTGGCGCCGCTGGAACAAGAGTTAAGTGAACATTCGTCATACTCTGTCGGAAAATCTCACTCCATTGGCCATAACTCCAACTATATGGAGCGGATCGAGGCGGTGAACTTCGCCCTCGACAACGACGACGGCGCCCGCACCCACTACTACGACAAGGCTGATTTGATCCTGGTGGGCGTGTCCCGCTGCGGCAAGACGCCGACCTGCCTTTATATGGCCATGCAGTTCGGGATTCGCGCGGCCAACTACCCGCTGACCGAAGACGACATGGAGCACCTGACGCTGCCGAGCGCCCTGCGCGCGCACCAGCACAAGCTGTTCGGGCTGACCATCGACCCGGACCGCCTGACGGCGATTCGCAACGAGCGCAAGCCCAATAGCCGTTACTCCAGCTATGCGCAGTGCGAATTTGAAGTGCGGGAGGTGGAAAATCTGTTCCGCCGGGAAAATATTGCGCACATCAATTCCACGCATTTTTCGGTGGAAGAGATTTCGGCGAAGATTCTGGTGGAGAAAGGGGTGGAGCGGCGGTTCAAGTAACTCCGCGCCCTGGCCAAGGTGCTTGTGTGGCGAGGGAGCCTCTGTGGCGAGGCAGCTTGCTCCCGCTCGACTGCGCAGCAGTCGCAAACCAGACGACTGGTATTTAGTGAATGGCTTTGGGGCTGCTTCGCAGCCCAGCGGGAGCAAGCTCCCTCGCCACAGGGGTCATGTTCACAACAAGCTGTTGGGTTCACAGGTGAAACCGCCCCCCGCCCTGCCCCAGCGCCGTCGCCAGCGCATCGAACCCATCCAGCAGCAACTGATCATCCCCCGACGTATTGCAGATGCTCGCCCGAATGAATTGCGGCACCGCCGTCTGCCCCACGGCAAACGCTTCGGCTGTCGCGATCAGGTAATTGTTCTGCTTTAACTCCGCCTCGATTTCCGACGCGCGCCATGGCTCCGGGACTTCGATCCAGAAGTGCGGGCTGTTCAGGTGAGTGCGGTACTCCAGCCCGATCAACAAACCTTCCACCAGTGCCTTGCGGCGGCTGATTTCCTGGATCTGCTGGTGCAACAGGTGTTCCGCCGTGCCGTTTTCGATCCACTGGGTCGCCAGTTCCAGGGTGACCGGCGTGGCCATCCAGCAGGTGGAACGCAAGGCCGCAGAAATCCGGCTGACCAGCGCCGGCGGTGCATGCACGTACCCAACTCGCAAGCCTGCCGATACCGCCTTGCTCAGGCTGCTGATCAGAATCGTACGCTCCGGGGCAAAATGACTCAGGGGCGGCGGACGGTCTTCCACCAGCACACCGTGGGCCTCATCCTCGAGAATCAGCAGGTTGTGTTCCCGACAGACCTTCACCAATGCCTCACGGCGCGGGACCGACAGCACCGCCGTCGTAGGATTCTGGATGGTCGGCGTGCAGTACAGCGCCGACACCCGGTGATTGCGGCAGACTTCATCCAGCGCCCCCGGCAGCAGCCCTTCTTCATCCATTTCCAGGCCGATCAGGCGGATGCCCAGCATGCGCGCGGCGGTGATCAACCCCGGATAGGTCAACTGTTCGGTCACCACCGTATCGCCGGCTCGCAACAGCGCCATCATTGCGCAGAGCAACCCATGTTGGCCGCCGTTCACGCAAATCACCTGCTCGGGAATCGGGTGGAAATCCCGCTGCACCAGCCACTGCGCACCCGCCGCCCGGTAACGCGGCAGCCCGGCATCCGGGGTGTAGGCACTGATGTCCTGCAAGAACTTGGCGTTGTTCGCCAGCGTCTGGAAGCTCTGGGCCAGAAACGTGGTCTCCTGCCCGGGGATGTGCATGTTGCGGCTCATATCAAAGTATTGTCGCGGCTCGTCGCTGAAGTTGCGAAAGCCTTCATCCCGCTGGCGCTCCATCCCACGCTTGCGTACGAAAGTGCCGTCGCCGACCCGCGCCACTACCAGCCCCAGGCGTTCCAGCTCGCCGTAGGCGCGGCTGATGGTGCCAATGGTGACCCCCAGATTGTCGGAAAGCACCCGATGAGGCGGCAGTTTTCTTCCCGGTTCAATCAAGCCTTCAAGGATGCCTCGCTCCATGACATCGGACAGGCGCTTGTACTTCACGCCCTGCCCGTTGGAGAGTCCTTCTCGCATAATTGACACCATGTCAATATTTGTTTTGACAGCCATCATTCGCCCTAATAGTGTGCTTTTACGGGTTCAATCACCGAATCATGGCACTCAATATAGAGGTCAATTCGGTCTCATGGAAGCAATGTCACGATGCCAATGTCCGCCGTTCTCGAAAATGCTGAAAAAACAAAAACTCACAAGCAGTGGTTGGCCGGGCTGATTACCAGTGTGATGTTCCTGATCGTGTGTCTCAGCTGGGGCACTACCTGGCTGGGCATCAAGATCGCTGTGGAAAGCGTGCCACCGCTGACCTCCGCCGGGCTGCGGTTCCTGATCGCGTTTCCGCTGTTCCTGTGTTTCGCCTGGGTGCGCCGCGAGCCGATCCTGTTTCCCCGGGAAAGCCGCTGGTTCTTCGTGTTTGTGACGCTGTCCTACTTCAGCGTTCCGTATTACCTGCTCAACTACGGCGAAATGCATGTCTCGTCCGGCCTCACCGCGCTGCTGTTCAGCTGCATGCCGGTGTTTATCCTGATTTTCTCCGCGCTGTTCCTGCGCGAGCGCATCTACTTTTCCCAGGTGATCGGCATCGCCATCGGGTTCGGCAGCCTGTACATGATCATCAAGAGCCAGGGCCTGCACCTGGACCACGCCGAGTTCTTCGGCGTGCTGGCGATCCTGGCTGCGGCGATCATGCATGCCTTGTGCTACGTGATTACCAAGAAACAAGGCAGTGCCATCAGCGTGATCACCTACAACACCCTGCCCATCGGCATCGCCGGGTTGATGCTGTTTGTCGCCGGGCTGTGGTTTGAAACCCCGACCTTTGAAGACATCACCCTGCGGTCCTGGAGTGCGCTGTTCTACCTCGGGCTGGTGGCCTCGGTGGGCGGTTTTATCGTGTATTTCATGCTGCTAAAGCGCCTGAGCCCGATCATTTTGTCCTTCGTGTTCATCATCTTCCCGGTGTTCGCGGTGATCATCGGGGCCTGGTACGAGGGCGTGCAGATTTCCAGGGACCTGATGATGTATTCGGCGATCCTGCTGGCCGGCTTTGCCATCACCAAGCTGCCCATCGAAAAGCTCCTGGCGAAGAAAAACTGAGATGAAGGTCCTGAGCCCAAGCGCACTGGAGCAGATCTACGCCCACGCCGACCGCAGCTACCCCGAGGAATGCTGCGGTTTCGTTTTCGCCGATGGCAGCGTGTACCTGGGCAGCAACATCCAGAACGAGCTGCACAGCAAGAACCCGGATATGTATTCGCGCAGCGCCGCCAACGGCTACACCTTTTCGGTGGCCGACACGCTGATGATGAACAAGGCGTTTCGCAGTGATAACCCGGTGGTGGTGATCTACCACTCCCACCCTGACGTCGGCGCGTATTTCAGCGACGAAGACCAGGACAAGGCCCTCTTCATGGGCGAGCCGATCTACCCCGTAAGTTACCTGGTGGTGGATGTTCGCCAGGGCAAGACCCAAGGTTCCAAGCTGTTTGCCTGGGATGGCAAACATTTCGCCCAAAACCCCTTCAACGACCTGCAAACGGAGTTGTGCATGAACGCTGTCTCTTTCCCCGACATCCTGGTCCGCGTGGCCAAGCTGCCAGCATCGACCCTCGAGGGTGCCGGATCGACATTGCGCGAAGTCATTGAAAACCTCTGCATCGAGCACCCGCAATTGCGGGCGCACCTGCTCTACGAGAACAACCAGCTCAAGGAACACTTCCTGTTCACCGCCGAAGAGGAACTGATCGACGCCAACGACCGGTTGCCCGAAAAAGCCAAAATCGAAGTGCTGCTGGCCACCTCCGGCGGCATGGACGTCGACCAACTGAGCAACGAAGAAGTGCAGCGCTACGTGCGCCACATCACCCTGCCCGGCGTCGGCCGCGAAGGCCAGTTGAACCTGAAGAAAGCCCGCGTGCTGATCATCGGCACCGGCGGCCTCGGTTCGCCCATCAGCCTGTACCTGGCGGCAGCCGGCATCGGCACCCTGGGGCTGGTGGATTTCGACGTGGTGGAAAGCAGCAACCTGCAACGCCAGATCGTCCACGGCAACAGCACCCTGGGCCTGCCCAAGGTCGAGTCCGCCAAGCAGCGCTTGCAGGACCTCAACAGCCACATCCAGATCAACACCTACGACACCGCCTTCAACACCGACAACGCCCTGGAACTGGTGGGCGCCTATGACCTGGTGATCGACGGCACCGACAATTTCGAAACCCGCTACCTGGTCAACGACGCCTGCGTGCAGTTGGGCAAGCCGTTGGTGTACGGCGCCATCTACCGCTTCGACGGGCAGATCAGCGTGCTCAACTATAAAGGCGGGCCGTGCTATCGCTGCCTGTTTCCCCAGGCACCACCGGCGGAACTGGCGCCCAACTGCAGCGCCGGCGGGGTCATCGGCGTATTACCCGGGGTGGTCGGGATGATCCAGGCCACCGAGGCGATCAAGCTGCTGATCGGCATTGGCGAACCACTCTCGGGCCGGCTGATGCGCTTTGATGCGCTGGCGATGAAGTTCAGCGAGATCCGCTTCAAGCGCCGCGCCGACTGCCCTTGCTGCTCGGAACTGCGCCACAGCCAAACCATCGCCCCCGCCGTCTGCGCCGACGCCCTGCCAAGCCAACCTTCCCTGGCTGAAGAGCGCTACATCAAGCCGCGGGTGCTCAAGCAACTGCTCGAGCAACACAGCAAGGCCGACGTACTGCTGGATGTGCGGGACGCCAGCGAGCTGGAAGTGTGCAAGTTGCCGGGGGTGGTGCACATCCCGCTGGCCGAGCTCGACGGGCAACTCGCCAACCTCAGCCGCGACAACACGCACTACCTCATCTGCTACGCCGGGACCCGCGCGGAGCAAGCCGCCAGCACCTTGCTGGCCGCCGGATTCGCCAACACCAAAGTACTGCAAGGTGGCATGAAACACTGGGTTCGCGACGTCGAACCCGACATGCCTTTGTACTGATCAGCGGCCATGGGCTCTTACTTGATGTTGCATAACTCGATACTCGACGCCATTGGCCAAACGCCCATCGTGCGCCTGGAACAGTTTTCCGAAGACCTCGGCATCGAGGTCTACGCCAAGCTGGAATCCCTCAACCCCGGCGGAAGCCACAAGGCACGCATCGCCCTGGGCATGATCCTCGACGCCGAGCGCCGGGGCATTCTGATTCGTGGCTCAGGGCAAACCATCATTGAGCCCAGCGGCGGCAACACCGGCATCGGCCTGGTGATGGCCGGTAACGTGCTGGGCTACAAAGTGGTGCTGGTGATCCCCGACAACTACAGCCCCGAGAAGCAGAAACTGCTGCGCCTGTACGGCGCCAGGGTGGTGCTGTCGGACAGCCGCCTGGGCAACAATTCCCACGGCGAAAAGTGCATGGAGCTGCAGCTGGAAAACCCCAGCTACGTGATGCTCAACCAGCAGCGCAACGGCGCCAACCCGCAGACCCACCGTGACACCACCGCCCGGGAAATCATCCGCGCCTTCGGCGAGCTGCGTGTGGACTACTTCGTCAGCGGCATCGGCACCGGGGGCCATATCACCGGCATCGGCGAAACCCTCAAGAGCACCTGGCCGGCGATCCGCGTGATGGGGGTGGAGCCGGAAGAGTGCGACCTGCTCAGCGACCGCCATGCGCCGCACCATATCCAGGGCCTGTCGATCGGCTTGATCCCGAGCATTCTCAACGTCGCGATCATTGACGGAATGCTCAAGGTGTCGCGCCAGGAATGCCTCGACATGATCAAACGCATCATGCGCACCGACGCCATCAGCCTCGGGCTGTCGTCGGCCGCCAACATGGTAGCCATCGCCAAGCTGGCGCCGGAGCTGCCCACCGACACCGTCGTGCTGACCATGGTCTACGACAGTGCCGACAGCTATCTGCCCTGTTTTGAATAACAACTATTGCGGGGGTGCCTCCATGGGGGGCTTTATCGACATGCAACAACTGCACGATGAGTTGCTCACCCACCTCATCACCACGCTTACGCCTGCGCAGTTGAAGCAGCTGGAGGCGCATCTCGCGCCGCTGATCCAGGCGGCGGCCCAGGCGGTGGCCGAAGACCTGATCGCCTATGCCTGGCGCGACCCGGCGTCCCGTGGGCGCGGAGAGCTGATCCTGGAGTCCTACGCCTCGTTCAAGGCCGTGCTGTATTACCGCCTGGCCCACCTGGTGTGGAATTTCCCGGACAAGAACAACGGCGTGTTTTCCGCCATCGCCCTGAAGCTGAGCAACCAGGGCAAGATCCTGTCAGGCGCCGAAATTCACCCCGCAGCGCGGATCGGCCGGCGCTTTGTGCTGGACCACGGTTACGGCACGGTCATCGGTGAAACCTGCGAGATCGGCAACGACTGCTACATCCTCTGCGGCGTGACTCTCGGCGCCCGGGGCATCGCCAACAACCCGGACGGCAAGCGCCACCCGCGGCTGGGCAACAACGTGGAAGTCGGCTCCGGCGCGCGGGTGCTCGGTTACGTGCTGATCGGTGACAACGTGTTCATCAGTCCGTCCTGCGTGATCACCCAGGACGTGCCGGCCGGCACCAAGGTCAAGGTGGTCAACCAGATCCAGTTGCAGAAAAACGATGAGTCGGACCACAGCAATTACCTCGGCGCGTTTGCCCTCGACGAACGCCTGCACGTGGTGGGCGAAGTCAACGCCAGCCACAAGGTGACGGTATTGGACGCTGACTTTCATCCCCTGCCCGGCCTGCTGCTGGAGCCGACAGTCAAGGAACGTCATCACCTGCAATTCCGCCTGCGGCACATCGAAACCAACGCCTACCCGCCGCGCCTGCCGCTGAACCTGAAAGTGACCGGGCCCGAATTTGAAATCACCCTGCTATCTCCTCCTGGCTTGAGCGCGATGGTTCGTCGCCTGCTGCAAGCCAGCCCACTGATCGTCGGAGGTTGAACATGTCCGTGCACACCATGGAAACCCTCGCGCTGTTCGACAGCGCGCCTTACCAGAATGCCTTCAGTGCGCGGGTGATTGCCGTCAGCGAACAGGGAATCGCCCTGGAGCACACGCTGTTCTACCCCACCGGCGGCGGCCAACCGGGGGACACCGGCCATTTCATCCTGCCCGACGGCAGCCGCGTCGACATCACCGGCACCGTGCGTGACCCGGTACTGCGCTCGATCATCTGGCACCAGGTAGAACACTGCCCCGAGCAACTGGCCGCCGGGATGCAGGTAGACGCCAGCCTGGACTGGGAACGTCGCTACCAGCACATGAAAATGCACACCTGCCTGCACCTCCTGTGCTCGATCATCGACGCTCCGGTGACCGGTTGCAGTATCGGCGCCGACAAGGGCCGCCTGGATTTCGACCTGCCGGAAATGACCCTCGACAAAGAGACCATCACCCGTGACCTCAATGCCTTGATCGAACAGGCTCATGGGGTGAAAACCCTGTCCATGCCCGCCTCGGAGTATTCAACCCTGCTGCAGATCACTCGCACCCAGGCGGTGGCGCCACCGGTCATCCAGGGGGCAGTACGGGTGATTGAAATCGCCGGGATCGATATCCAGCCCTGCGGCGGCACCCATGTGACCAATACCGAGGAAATCGGCCGGGTGTTCTGCGAAAAAATCGAGAAGAAGAGCAAACACAATCGCAGGGTGATCCTGCGGTTTGAATAACCGCCGAGCGACGACCGGGGCGCCGACGCCCTAGTCGCCGTTCGTACAGGAAACTGACAGCAAATTTATGCGCTTGTAACATTCAGAAACGTACAATCCCGCCAGCAACGCCTCGTTGCCCCTGACTCGCGAAAACAGCGCCCGCCCTTCTCGGTGGGTCATTCGTGCAGCAGCTAAGCTCACTCCCATCACGCCCCTGAACCTGAACGCTGCAGGAATGACTGCCTATGAAAAGAGTGTTCCGTCACTACATCCCTGCATCCACATTGCGCTTGCTACCCAACCGCTGGGATTTGGTCGCCCTGCCCCTGGTGATCGGCTTTTTACTGTTTTTCTCCATCACTGCGCGGGAAACCTGGGCGCCTATCGCCACCCTGCAGAGTGAAGTGATCTCGCTGGACCCGGCCAACCTGCCGGAATACGCGATGCGCACCACGATGCGCATGCTGGCGGCGATGGTTGCAGCGCTGGTGTTCACCCTGTTGTACGGCACCCTGGCCGCCAAAAGCCGGCGCGCCGAGAAACTGCTGGTGCCCGTGCTCGACATCCTGCAATCGGTACCGGTACTGGGTTACATCTCGTTCACAGTGACGTTCTTCCTGCTGCTGTTCCCCGGGCGTGTGCTCGGCGCGGAGTTCGCGGCCATCTTTGCGATTTTCACCAGCCAGGCCTGGAACATGACGTTCAGCTTCTACCAGTCGCTGCGCATGCTGCCCCATGACCTGGTGGAAGTGTCGACCAACCTGCGACTTTCCGGTTGGCAGCGGTTCTGGAAGCTCGACGTGCCCTTCGCCATGCCCGGGCTGGTGTGGAACATGATGATGAGCATGTCCGGCGGCTGGTTTTTCGTGGTCGCCTCCGAGGCCATTACCGTCGGTGACAAGACCATCACCTTGCCGGGCGTGGGCTCATACCTGGCCCTGGCGATTGCCCAGAAAGACCTGCACGCCGTGGGCTACGTGATCCTGGCGATGATTGTGGTCATCCTGATGTACGACCAGTTCCTGTTCCGCCCACTGGTGGCCTGGGCCGACAAGTTCCGCATGGAAACCACCGCCTCCCAGGGTGCCGCGCCGCAATCCTGGCTGCTGAACCTGATCCAGCGCACGCGCATCGTCCAGCGCATCCTGCGGCCTGTCACCCGTGCCATCAGCCGCATTGGCAACAAGCGCTTCAGCCTGGCGGGCGGTGCACTCAAGGCGCTGCCGGCAGAAACCCCGAAAGCGTCAAAAGTGATCGACTGGGTATGGGGCGCACTCATCGCGCTGCTGGCCGCTTATGCGCTGTACCACATCGTGCAGTACGTCGGCACCGAAGTGACCCTGGCCGAAGTCGGCCACGTATTTGTGCTGGGCTTCATCACGCTGCTGCGTGTGGCTGGCCTGATCCTGATCGCCTCGCTGATCTGGGTGCCGCTGGGCGTGATGATCGGCTTGCGCCCTGCGCTTGCGGAAAAAATCCAGCCGCTGGCGCAGTTCCTTGCGGCCTTCCCGGCGAACCTGCTGTTCCCGGTGTTCGTCATCGTGATCCTGCACTACAACCTCAACCCGGATATCTGGCTGAGCCCGCTGATTGTGCTGGGCACCCAGTGGTACATCCTGTTCAACGTGATCGCCGGAGCCAGCGCGTTCCCGAATGACTTCAAGGAAGCCGCCGCCAACTTCCGCATTCGCGGCTGGTTGTGGTGGCGCAAGGTGATGCTGCCGGGGATTTTCCCGTACTACGTCACCGGCGCGATTACCGCCTCGGGGGGTGCCTGGAACGCCAGTATCGTGTCCGAGTACGTGTCCTGGGGCCACGACAACGTGGTCGCCCACGGGCTGGGCGCCTACATCGCCCAGACCACCGCGGCCGGCGACTTCCCGAAGATCGCCCTGGGCGTGGTGGTGATGTCGATCTTCGTGGTGGCGTTCAACCGCGCTGTGTGGCGGCCGATGTACGCCATGGCTGAAAACAAACTTCGTCTGAATTGATGGGACTCGCTGTGATGACTACCTATACCGAGCATGCCGCCGACACTCCGGAAATCTACTCGTTGAAAAACGTGAACCGGGTGTTCGGCAAAGGTAAAGACGAGCTGCAAGTCCTCAGCGGCGTGAACTTGAGCCTGCACGAAGGCGAGATTGTCGGCATGCTCGGCCGGTCCGGCTCGGGCAAGTCGACCTTGCTGCGCATCATCGCCGGGCTGATTCAGCCGTCGTCGGGCGAAGTGCGCTACAACGGCGCGCCACTCACCGGCCCGGCCGAAGGCGTGGCCATGGTGTTCCAGACCTTCGCGCTGTTCCCGTGGCTGACCGTGCTGGAAAACGTCGAGGCCGGCCTGCAAGCCTTGCAGGTCGAGCGCAAGGAATCCCGCAGGCGCGCCCTGGCGGCCATCGACCTGATCGGCCTGGACGGTTTTGAAAACGCCTACCCGCGCGAACTGTCCGGCGGCATGCGCCAACGCGTGGGTTTCGCCCGCGGGCTGGTGGTGAACCCGACCCTGCTGCTGATGGACGAACCGTTCTCGGCGCTGGACGTACTCACCGCCGAAACCCTGCGCACCGACCTGCTGGATCTGTGGAGCGGCAAGCAGCTGCCGATCAAGTCGATCCTGATCGTGACCCACAACATCGAAGAAGCGGTGCTGATGTGCGACCGCATCCTGGTGCTGTCGTCCAACCCTGGCCGGGTGGTGGCCGAGATCAAGGTGCCGTTTGCCCACCCGCGCAACCGCCTGGACCCGACCTTCCGGCAAATGGTCGACGACATCTACGCCCTGATGACCGACCGCCGCAGCGCCGACGCGAGCAGAGGTTTGCCTGAGCTGAAAATGGGCAGCCTGTTGCCGGAAGTCTCCACCAACCTGATGGCTGGCCTGATCGAAACCCTGGCCGCCGAGCCCTACAATGGCCACGCCGGCCTGCCGACCGTGGCCGAACGGCGTTTGCTGGAAGTCGACGATCTGTTCCCGGTGGCGGAGATGCTTGAGCATTTGGGCTTCGCCGAACTCAAGGGTGCCGACATCACCCTCACCGACGCCGGCAAACTGTTCGCCGACTACGGCACCCAGGAGCGTAAAACCCTGTTTGCCGAACACTTGATCCGCCACGTGCCATTGGCCGCGCGCATTCACCAGGTGTTGCTTGAGCGCAGCGGCCACCGGGCGCCACGGGTGCGTTTCGAGCAGGAGCTGGAAGATTCGATGACGGAAGCCTTTGTGGAAAAGACCCTGGAAAGCGTGGTGGCGTGGGGACGGTATGCGGAGATTTTCTCCTATGACGACCATACCGAGACGTTCAGCCTGGATGATGTGGAAGGCAGCATGTAGGTTTAATGTGGGAGCGGGCTTGCTCGCGAATGCGGAGTGTCAGCCAATGCATATATG
>NZ_JBSVWQ010000065.1:0-29365 GCF_054071215.1 Pseudomonas sp. SDO5522_S412
TTTTGCTTACTTTTGCGCTGTTCAAAAGTGAGCCGCTGTAAGAGCGGAACCAATAGTGGCCGTTACCTAAATAACGGATATGTACCCCGCCCCAAGCCCCCTCCACAATCAACAACCTTTAAAAACCCCAGGCCGCTTCTCGACCATCGCCCGTACACCTTCCTTGGCATCCTCACTATTCAGCAGTTTCTCCACCAAAACGGGCAACCCGGCCGCCGCCGCGGTCTCCCCCTCGATCCGTGCCTGGCGCGCCGACATCAGCGTGGCCTGCACCCCCAGCGGCGCCTGCTGGGCAATGCGGTTTGCCAGCGCCACCGCCCGGGGCAACAAATCCTCGCTGGCCATCACCTCCTGCACCAACCCCAACCGCAGCGCTTCATGGGCATCAAACTCATCCCCCGTGAGCAACCAGCGCATGGCATTCCCCCACCCCGCGATCTGATGAAAGCGCAACGTCGCGCCCCCAAAAGGAAAAATCCCGCGCTGCACTTCCATCTGCGCAAACCGGGTATTGCTGGCACACAGATTGATATCCGCCGCCAACATCAACTCGATACCAATGGTCAGGCAGTACCCCTGAGCCGCAACAATCACCGGCTTACTGACCCGGGGCCCCGCGAAAACGCCCCACGGATCACAACCACCCAACGGCGGTTGCCAGCCTTGTGCCATCGTGGGCCCCACATTGGCCAGGTCCAATCCGGCAGTAAAGTGATCGCCATGCCCGAAGACAATGGCCACCCGCGCTTGCTCATTGCGATCAAATTCGCCATACGCCAGGCTCAAATCATTGAGCAATTCCAGGTCGAACGCATTGCGCTTGGCCACGCGATCCAGGCCCAGCAACAGGATATGACCCTGCTGTTCACGGCTGACGCGGCTGTTGGTGGCTTGGTTCATGGGGTGTGCCCTCGGGCGCAAAGGGAGGTTTCGGACCGAAGGGCCCGCTGTTAAGGGTGAACCGTTTAAGCGTCATGACCAACAGGGCCGGGCCTTTGAAAAATAGACCCTGCTGCCTGGATGCGCAAAGCCTTTGATGCAGAGGCGTTTACCTGCGGTTTGCGATAAAAAAAGCTCCCTTTTTCAGCGATTTCCGGTATAGTGCGCGCCGGCCTTTAACCGGGCCGCGTTTAGGTAGCGCAATTCCCCGAAGTCAGCTTCGGCTGCACGTCCGCACAGCGGACTCTTCCTTGACGAATCTTTTTCA
This sequence comes from Pseudomonas sp. SDO5522_S412, assembly GCF_054071215.1. NCBI lineage: Bacteria > Pseudomonadati > Pseudomonadota > Gammaproteobacteria > Pseudomonadales > Pseudomonadaceae > Pseudomonas > Pseudomonas sp. SDO5522_S412. The sequence goes on from NZ_JBSVWQ010000065.1 coordinate 1,208, forward strand.
TTCATTCGTTTTCGCAAATCCCCGCCGACAAAGCAGCCAGGGCGACTCTTGAGTCTCAACACGGCATGCGCAGCTTTGGAGCATGGGTCTTTGCGGATGCACTTAGAGGCAGACCCATGACCCAGGAAACCGGCGGCTTCGCCGCTTTTAATCTTAACCCGAACATTCTTGCTGCCGTCATCGCGACTGGCTACGAAGAACCTTCGGCTATTCAGCAGCAATCGATCCCGATCATCATGGCCGGCCAAGACATGATTGGCCAAGCGCAAACCGGTACCGGTAAAACCGCCGCGTTCGCCCTGCCAATCCTGCACTGCATCGATCCTGCCAAGCGCGAGCCGCAAGCCCTGATCCTGGCGCCAACCCGTGAGTTGGCGCTGCAAGTAGCAACCGCTTTCGAAACCTACGCCAAGCAAATGCCGGGCGTTACCGTTGTGGCCGTTTACGGCGGCGCGCCTATGGGCCCACAACTGAAAGCAATCCGTAACGGCGCACAGATCGTTGTCGCCACTCCGGGCCGTCTGTGCGACCACCTGCGTCGCGACGAAAAAGTGCTGTCGACCGTGAACCACCTGGTTCTGGACGAAGCTGACGAAATGCTCAAGCTGGGCTTCATGGACGACCTGGAAGTCATCTTCAAGGCACTGCCAGCAACCCGTCAGACCGTACTGTTCTCGGCTACCCTGCCACAGTCGATCCGTGCCATTGCCGAACGCCATCTGCGCGATCCGCAACACGTGAAGATCCAGACCAAGACTCAGACCGTTACCGCGATCGAACAGGCTCACCTGTTGGTTCACGCTGACCAGAAGACCTCGGCTGTATTGAGCCTGCTGGAAGTCGAAGACTTCGACGCCCTGATCATGTTCGTGCGCACCAAGCAAGCGACCCTGGACCTGGCCAGCGCCCTGGAAGCCAAAGGCTACAAAGCCGCTGCGCTGAACGGTGACATTGCCCAGAACCAGCGTGAGCGCGTGATCGACTCCCTCAAGGATGGCCGTCTGGACATCGTTGTGGCGACCGACGTTGCTGCCCGTGGCCTCGACGTTCCACGTATCACCCACGTGTTCAACGTTGACATGCCTTACGATCCAGAGTCCTACGTTCACCGTATCGGCCGTACCGGCCGTGCTGGTCGCGAAGGTCGTGCATTGTTGCTGGTGACTCCACGTGAGCGCCGTATGCTGCAAGTGATCGAGCGTGTAACCGGTCAGAAAGTTGCCGAAGTCCGCCTGCCGGATGCCCAGGCCGTTCTCGATGCGCGCATCAAGAAACTGACCAACAGCCTGTCGCCACTGGTGGCTGATGCTGAATCGACCCACGGCGACCTGCTGGACCGCCTGACTGCCGATATCGGTTGCACCCCGCGTGCCCTGGCTGCAGCCCTGCTGCGCAAGGCGACCAACGGTCAGGCCCTGACCCTGGCTGCCATCGAGAAAGAACGTCCACTGGTGCCGAACAACGCTCCGCGCGGTGATCGTCCAGAGCGTACTGGCGACCGTCCGGACCGTGGTGATCGTGAGCGTCGTGCTCCGGTTCCATTGGCTGAAGGCCGTGCTCGCTGCCGTACCGCGCTGGGCGCGCGTGATGGCATCGCTGCCAAGAACCTGCTGGGCGCTATCCTCAACGAGGGTGGCCTGGCACGTGAAGCAATCGGTCGCATCCAGGTGCGTGACAGCTTCTCCCTGGTGGAACTGCCGGAAGATGGCCTGGAGAAACTCCTGACCAAGCTGAAGGACACCCGCGTTGCCGGTAAGCAGTTGAAGCTGCGTCGCTACCGCGAAGATTGATCCGCCCTTGGGCTGATTGATCGAACATAAAAAATCCCCGACTGGTTCGGGGATTTTTTTTGCCTGCAATCAGGCGAAACGGTAGATGTCCATGCCCAGCGCACCCATGGTAAAGCCTTGGTGGGCTGCGCTGAATTCACCGCCGGCGCCCCGGGCGAAATACAGCGGCAGCAAATGCTCGTCGCTGGGGTGGCTGCGCACGGCATGAGGTGCCTGGCGACGATAGTCGTGCAGCGCGGCTTCATCGTTGGCTGCCAGTTTGCTGACCATCCAATCGCGAAAATCCCGCGCCCAAGGCTCGATGCTCTCCGGCCCGGCATGCCAGTCCAGTTCGCCGAGATTGTGGGTAATGCTGCCGGAGCCGATCAGCAGCACGCCCTGTTCCCGCAGGCTCGCCAGTGCGTGGCCGACACGGGTTTGCAGGGCAGGGCCCATGCGGCTTGGCAGCGATACCTGCACCACCGGGATATCGGCCGCCGGGTACATCAGCGACAGGGGCACCCAAGTGCCGTGGTCGAAGGGGCGCTGATCATCAATGCGCGCTTCCAGGCCGTCAGCCTTGAGCAACTGCACGATTTGGGCGGCCAACTGCGGGTCACCGGGTGCCGGGTACTGCACCGCGAACAGTTCCCGTGGGAAGCCGCCAAAGTCGTGCCAGGTCTCTGGTGCGGCGCTGCCAGTCACGAGCAGCCCCTGGCTTTCCCAGTGCGCCGAGACCACCACAATGGCCTTGGGGCGTGGCAGCTCGGCTGCCAGGCGCTTGAGTGCCGGGCCACTGGCACCGGGTTGCAGGGCAAGCATGGGCGAACCGTGGGAGATAAACAGGCTGGGCAGCATGAGTAGGGTCCTGAGGGTTAAGATGGGACCATCTTTAATCAGATCATTGATCTAAATCTAATATAAGTTTTAGCGCTATTTGATCAAGTTTTAGGGTGAATCATGGAACCTGGATTTTGGCATGAGCGTTGGGCGCGCAATCAGACGGGTTTCCACTTGCCCGAAGTGAATCCTTACCTGCTGCGTCACTGGCCCGGCCTGGGCGTGGCGAACGGGGCGCAGGTGCTGGTGCCGTTGTGCGGCAAGAGCCTGGACCTGGTGTGGCTGGCGAGCATCGGGCATCGGGTGATCGGGGTCGAGTTGTCGGAAAAGGCCGTTGAAGAGTTTTTCAGCGAGCAGGAGCTGATGCCGCAGGTCAGCCAGCGCGGCGCTTTCAAAGTTTTCCAGGCGGGTTCCATCGAGCTGTGGTGCGGGGATTTCTTCGCCCTGGATGCCGGTGCCGTGGTTGGTTGCACAGCGCTTTACGACCGGGCGGCGCTGATTGCCCTGCCACCGTTGATGCGCGAGCAGTATGCGGCGCACTTGAATGGGATTCTGGCGGGAGGCAGTCGTGGCCTGTTGATCACCCTCGATTATGAACAGTCGCAAAAGGCCGGCCCGCCGTTCGCGGTGAGCGATGAGGAAGTGCAATTGCTCCTGGGCGGCCGGTGGAGCCTGGATGTGCTGCAGGAGCAGGACATCCTGGGGGACAGCTGGAAGTTTGTTAAGGATGGCGTCACGCGCCTGGACGAGCGGGTGTACCGGTTGGCCAGGCGCTGAAGAGCGCCCACAAAGAAGGGGCGATTGAATCGCCCCTTCTTCTTGTCGCTATCAGCCGCGACGACGCAGTGCGTCAATTCGCTCTTCCAGTGGCGGGTGGCTCATGAACAGGCGAGCCATGCCCTGCTTGATGCCACCGTTGATGCCAAAGGCGGTCAGGGTGTTCGGCATGTGCACCGGCAAGCCCTGTTCGGAGCGCAGGTGCTGCAGGGCGCTGATCATCGCGCCGGTACCGGCCAGGCGTGCGCCGGCTTCGTCTGCGCGGAATTCCCGTTTGCGCGAGAACCACATCACGATCGAGCTGGCGAGGAAGCCCAGTACCAGTTCGGCGAAGATGGTCGCCACGTAGTAGGCCATGCCCTGGCCCTGTTCGTTCTTGAAGATCACCTTGTCGACGAAGTTGCCGATGATCCGCGCGAAGAACATCACGAAGGTGTTCACCACGCCCTGGACCAGCGCCAGGGTGACCATGTCACCGTTGGCCACGTGGCCGATCTCGTGGGCCAGCACCGCCTTGATTTCGTCGGGCGAGAACCGCTCCAGCAAGCCCTGGCTGACGGCCACAAGGGCGTCGTTCTTGTTCCAGCCGGTAGCAAAGGCGTTTGCTTCATAGGCCGGGAAGATCCCGACTTCAGGCATCTTGATCCCGGCTTCGCGGGACAGTTGCTCGACGGTCTGCAGCAGCCATTGCTCATGACGGGTGCGTGGCTGGGTAATGATCTGGGTGCTGGTGCTCATCTTCGCCATCCACTTGGAGATGAACAGCGAGAAAATCGACCCGGCAAAACCAAAGACCGCACAGAAGATCAGCAGCTGATTGAGGTTCAGATCAACCCCGTTGGCCGCCATGATCCCATTGAAGCCGAAAAGGCTCAGCGTGATGCTGGCAATCAGCACGACCGCCAGGTTAGTGGCCAAGAACAGCAGAATGCGCATCATGGTTGTAGAATTCTCCTCATGCTTAATATGTCGCGTACTGCGGGGTATATAAGGTGCGGCATGGGGCTATTCAACCGGGGGACTATTTCAAACTGTGTCCTACAGCCCGAATGTAGAGCCTTGAAGGGAATTTCCGAGGCCTGGTGTGGCTCGGCAGCCTCGCCCCATTACCTTGCAGCCCTGTAATTATAGGGTGATGCCCGAGCAAGGGTGGAGCCGGCAGGTGTAAAAGGCGATACCGCCCGCGCAGGGCAGAGAAGTGTTGCCAGATAATCGCTGTACGACCACGGGGGGGCCGTACAGCGCAATGCCCATTACTGGCGATAGGACTTCAGGAAGTTGCCGATGCGACCGATGGCCATCTCCAGGTCATCCACCCGCGGCAGGGTGACCACCCGGAAGTGATCCGGCCACGGCCAGTTGAACGCCGTACCCTGGACCACCAGCAGCTTTTCCGACAGCAGCAGGTCGAGCACGAACTTCTCGTCGTTGAGGATCGGGCACACTTTCGGGTCGATCCGCGGGAACGCATACAGCGCCCCCATCGGCTTGACGCAACTGACGCCGGGAATCGCGTTCAGCAGTTCCCAGGTGCGGTTGCGCTGCTCCAGCAGGCGGCCTTGTGGCAGCACCAGGTCGTTGATGCTCTGGTAGCCGCCCAGTGCGGTCTGGATGGCGTGCTGGCTCGGCACGTTGGCACACAGGCGCATGTTGGCCAGCATGTCGATGCCCTCGATATAGCTCTGGGCATTGTGCTTGGGGCCGGAAATGGCGATCCAGCCGGAACGGAAGCCCGCCACCCGGTAGGATTTAGACAGCCCGTTGAAGGTCAGGCACAACAGGTCCGGCGCCAGGGAGGCGGTGCAGATGTGCACGGCGTCGTCGTAGAGGATCTTGTCGTAGATCTCATCGGAAAACACCACCAGGTTGTGCTGGCGCGCGAGTTCGAGCATGCCCAGCAACACTTCCCTGGAGTAGACGGCGCCGGTGGGGTTGTTCGGGTTGATGATCACCAGGGCCTTGGTGTTCGGGGTGATCTTGGCCTTGATGTCGGCCAGGTCCGGGAACCAGTCGGCACCTTCGTCACACAGGTAATGCACCGGATGGCCACCGGCCAGGGTTACGGCGGCGGTCCACAGCGGGTAGTCGGGAGCCGGAACCAGCACTTCGTCGCCGTTGTTGAGCAGGGCCTGCATGGACATGACGATCAGCTCGGACACGCCGTTGCCCAGGTAGATGTCTTCGATGCCGACACCTTCAACCTGCTTCTGCTGGTAGTACTGCATGACGGCCTTGCGCGCGCTGAACAGGCCTTTGGAGTCGCTGTAGCCCTGGGCGGTAGGCAGGTTGCGGATCACGTCCTGGAGGATTTCGTCCGGCGCTTCGAAACCAAAGGGTGCCGGGTTGCCAATGTTCAGCTTGAGGATGCGATGGCCTTCCTCTTCCAGGCGTTTGGCGTGCTTGAGCACCGGGCCGCGAATGTCGTAGCAGACGTTGGCGAGCTTGTTCGATTTGCTGACCTGCATGGCGATGTGATCCTGAAAATGAACGATCCAGACGGTGTGAAGACTACCGTGCTGAGAATCCTGCGTTGGCCTGACCCATAAATACGTTTGAATGCCGGTAACGCGGGTGCCAGACTGGCGCTTTGAAGAGGCGCAATCATACGTGCCGCCTGATCCATGGAAAAGACACAGATCAGGCTTTTTCAGTTGCCGAGGTGTACCGATGGAAAAGTTGCAGAAAACCGTTGAAGAATGGAAAGCCATGCTCGACCCGGAGCAGTACAACGTGTGCCGCCTCAAAGGCACCGAGCGACCGTTCAGCGGCAAGTACAACGGCACCAAGACCGACGGCGTCTACCACTGCATCTGCTGCAATGAGCCGCTGTTCGATTCCAGGGCCAAGTTTGACTCCGGCTGCGGCTGGCCCAGCTTCTACGAGCCGATCGCCGAGCAGGCCATGGTCGAGATCCGGGACGTCAGCCACGGCATGATCCGCACCGAAGTCACCTGCGCCAAGTGCGATGCGCACCTGGGCCATGTGTTCCCGGACGGGCCGCCACCGACCGGTTTGCGTTACTGCATCAACTCGGTGTGCCTGGACCTGGTACCGCGCTGAGCCGTCAGGCTCCTGCGGGCTTCGTGCCCGCAGGGGCCGTTATATCAAGGCATAAGTCCCGCCAATTAAATTGCACACAATTGAATTGCCTACTATCGTTCAGTCCTTCTTATCTCTGTAGAGGCACTGCCATGAGCGACAACCTGCTGAGCATCCCTTGCACCACCATCAAGGGTGAGCAAAAGACCTTGGCCGATTTCGCCGGCAAGGCGATTCTGGTGGTCAACACTGCCAGCAAGTGCGGCTTCACCCCGCAATACAAGGGGCTTGAGGAGCTCTGGCAGCATTACAAGGACCAGGGCCTGGTGGTATTGGGCTTTCCCTGCAACCAGTTCGGCAAGCAGGAGCCGGGCAACGAAGGCGCCATTTCGGAGTTTTGCGAGCTGAACTTTGGTGTCAGTTTCCCGCTGTTCAAGAAGATTGACGTCAACGGCAGCGATGCCCACCCATTGTTCGTACAGCTCAAAAAGCAGGCCCCGGGATTGCTGGGCTCCAAGGGCATCAAGTGGAACTTCACCAAGTTCCTGATCGGTCGCGACGGCCAGGTGGTCAAGCGCTTCGCCCCGACCACCAAGCCCCAGGACCTGACCCAAGAGATCGAAGCCCTGCTCAAATGACCGACCTGTCCCTGGCCCTCGACGACCAACTGTGCTTCAAGCTCTACGCCGCCTCCCGCGCGGTCACCCGGGCCTACAAGCCGATGCTCGATCAGTTGGGCCTGACCTATCCGCAATACCTGGTGATGCTGGTGCTGTGGGAATGGCAGGCCGCAGCGGTGTCGCAGCCTACGGTCAAGGCCCTGGGCGAGCGCCTGCTGCTGGATTCCGGCACGCTGACGCCACTGCTCAAGCGCCTGGAGCAGCTTGCCCTGGTGCGGCGTCAGCGCAGTGCGCTGGATGAGCGTGAAGTGCACCTGAGCCTGACCGATGAAGGCCGGCACCTGCGCGACCGGGTGCAGCCGCTGAAGGCCCGCCTGTTGTGTGACAGCGGCGTTGATCTGAACCAGGCCGATGCCTTGCGTGACGGTCTGGATCAGCTGTTGCGCCAGATCAAAGACTTGTCGTAGTCGGCACCCACAGATCGAGCAAGGCCTTGAGTTCTTCCCGGCGAAACGGCTTGGCCAGGTAATCGTTCATGCCCGCAGCCCGGCAGCGCTCGCGTTCCTCGGACATGGCGTTGGCCGTCAAGGCGACGATCGGCAAGTCCGGCCAGCGCCCGCTGCGGCGGATCTGCCGACTGGCCTCATAGCCATCCATCACCGGCATATTGCAGTCCATCAACACCATGTCGAAGCCTTGCTCTTCCAGCAGCTTGAGGGCTTCACCACCGTGGGCGGCGACGATTACCTCGCACCCGAGCTTGCCGAGCATGCCCTTGGCCACCAGTTGATTGACCGGGTTGTCCTCCACCAGCAGGATGCGCGCCCGGTGGGCGAGGGGGCCGGTTTCCAGCTGGATCAGGTCCAGGACCAGGTCCGGATCGGTGCGCAAGTTGCGTTGCAGGACCTGGTACAGCGCGGTGCGGCTCAGGGGGCGGGCCTGTTGCTGCAAGGGGGCCAGGGCCGCGACTTCTTCGCTGGGCATGAAGTTGCCGTAGGCGGTTACCACCAGGATCGGGGCGGTGATCATCGGGCGCAGGCGAAACAGGCATTCGGGGCAGTCGGTGATCAGCAGGTCGGGATTCTGCCCGCTCAAGTCATCGTCGATGGAATAACAGCGCGGAGCCAGGCCCCAACTCGGCAGCAGGCTGGTGAGGAGTTCTGCCAGCCCGCTGCTGGTGCTGGTGATGGCGATTACATCTCCAGCCAAAGGCGCCAGGCGCACCGCCGGCAAGTGGGTCGGCAAGGGCAGGTCGGCACAGAACTGGCTGCCAAAGCCAGCTTCCGAGCTGATGCTCAGGCGGCCCTTCATGGCTTCGCACAGGTTGTGGGTCAGCGCCAGGCCCAGGCCTGTCCCGCCGAACTGGCGGGTGATGCCCGCACCGGCTTGGGTGAACGGCTGGAAAATCTTGACCTGGGCATCCTGGGCGATCCCGATACCGGTGTCGCACACCTCGATCCTGACCCGGCCGGCCTGGGCACTGAGGCGTACATCCACCCGGCCGAAACGCGTGAACTTCAGGGCGTTGGACAGCAAATTGCTGACAATCTGCCGTACCCGCGTCGGGTCGCCCAGCACCTGGGCGGGAAACTGCGGGTCGATCAGGCACGTCAGCTCCACGCTGGGCGCGGCGTTTTGCGAGAGCAGGTTGGCGGTGTCTTCCACCAGTGAACCGAGGTCGAACGGGATGCTTTCCAGTTCCAGTTGGCCGGCGTCGAACTTCGACAGGTCGAGGATATCGTTGAGTAGCTCCACCAGTACTTTGCCGGAGTCATGGGCGATCGACAGTTGCTGGCGTTGCTCGGCGTTCAGCGGGCTGTCGAGGGAGAGGGCGATCATCCCCAGCAGGCCGTTCAGCGGTGTACGGATTTCATGGCTCATGTTGGCCAGGAACGCCGCCCGTGCCTGGGCCATGCCCAGGGCCGTCATCTTCGCCGCTTCCAGCTCGTCGTTCGAGAGCGTCAGCCGATGATTGATCGCCTTGAGCTCGGTGGTGCGGGCGGAGACGATGTCTTCCAGTTGGCCGAGGTATTCGGTCAGGCGATTTTCAGCGTGCCGGCGTTGCTGGATTTCAGTCTCCATGTTTTCAAACTGTTGGTTGGCGACGTTGACCAGTACGCCGATCTCGTCGTGCTCGTGCCCCGGCGGGCAGTCCAGGCGCTCGTGCTTGCGTGAGCTCAGCTCGCGGATAATGCGCACCAGCGGCTTGGTCAGCATCACGTAGAAAAGCGCCAACAGAATGCCGGTGAGGATCAGGCTGCGGGCGAAGCCGTTGAGCAGGGTGATCTCGGCGCGGTGCAGGAAGCGGCTGCCGAACGCGTAGGTGTCTACGTCAAGACGCAGTACACCGAGGGAATCGTTGGGCATGTGGGCGAGGTAGAGCCGATCTTCGAATTGGCGGTTGGCGCCAAACAGGAAGTCGCTGATGGGCCGGTAGGTGCTTTCCTTGCGCGGGCGATGGACATCGGCCAGCACCAAACCGTTGTTGTCGATCAGTTGTGCATGGGTGATGGCGGGGGAGTGCAGCAGGCCCAGCGTCAGTTCCTGGGCCAGCTCGGCGTCGATGTTGTAGGCGATGCGCGAAGCCGGGTTATGGCTGATTTCAATCAGCGCACGTATTTCCCGGTTGATGGAAGCGTCTTCGCTGGCATAATCAATCCCAATCTGTATCAGGCTGAGCAAGGTTCCCAAGACGAATCCGACCAGCACTGTCAGTCTGGCTTGTTTATAAGACAAGCGGTGGGCGAACTTGATATCCATCGGGTGCTGTACCACTTTACGTTTCCTTTCGCCCGGCAAGCATAGCTGAACATCCACAGGCTCAAACTTGCCCGGCACGAATCGATTTTATTCGGTGCAGCCCTGCACGGTCTGCCTCAGGGTTGCCAATACGCCATCTTTTACAAGAACTTGCCAGAGGAATAGTCGTGGATTCTCGATTGAATGCCTTTCTTGAGCGTGCCGACGCGGTACTGGCTCGCCTGGAGCCCTTGTTGCCTGCCCCGCGTGAAGCCGTTGACTGGAACCATTGCCTGGCTGCCCGTTGGCAGCGCGAAGGTCGCAGCGGCTTTTTATTGCCACTGGAAGTCAGCCTGGATATGCGCCTGTCCGACCTGATCGGCGTGGATAAACAGCGCGAACAATTGGCCCGTAACACCCAACAGTTTCTCGACGGCCTGCCGGCCAACCATGCGCTGCTCTGGGGCTCGCGCGGCACCGGTAAATCGTCCATGGTGCGCGCCTTGCTGGCGCAGCACGCCAAGGCCGGGCTGCGCCTGATCGAAATCGAGCGCGATCACCTGGCGGACTTGCCGCGGGTGGTCGAGCAACTGATCAAATTGCCACAACGCTTTGTGTTGTTCTGCGATGACCTGTCTTTCGAAGCCGGCGAGAGCGATTATCGTGTGCTCAAGAGCGTACTCGACGGCTCCCTGGAGCAGGCGCCGGAAAACGTCCTGTTGTATGCCACCTCCAATCGTCGTCACCTGGTGCCCGAGAACCAGAGCGATAACGAGAACTGGAAGACCATAGACGGCGAGCTGCATCCCAACGAAGCGGTGGAGGACAAGATTGCCCTGTCTGACCGTTTCGGCTTGTGGCTGTCGTTTTACCCGTTCAATCAGGAGCACTTCCTGGATGTGGTCGAGCACTGGATCGGTGAGTTGGCGAGCAAGGCCGGTCTGCAGTGGCAGCGCGATGAAGAGTTGGACATCCTCGCCGTGCGCTGGGCCACCGGGCGCGGTAACCGCAACGGCCGTTGTGCCTATCAGTTCGCCCGCTACTGGGTGGGCCTCAAGTTGTTGGAGCGTCAACCATGATTGATTTGCAACAGGCTGGAACCGGCCTCGATGGCTACGCCATGCTGCATGCGCAGCTGGAATCGCTGTTGGCGGATGAGCGGGATTTCATTGCCAATGCCGCGCAGTTTTCTGCGTTCCTGTTCAACCAGCTGGATGATTTGAACTGGGCAGGCTTCTACCTCAACCGCAATGAAGAGCTGGTGCTCGGGCCGTTCCAGGGGCAGATCGCCTGTGTGCGCATTCCGTTCGGTCGCGGTGTGTGCGGCGCGGCAGCGGCCTCGCGGCAAACCCAGCGGGTGGAAGACGTGCACGCGTTCCCGGGGCATATCGCCTGTGACAGTGCGTCCAACAGCGAGTTGGTCGTCCCGTTGGTCAAGGACGGCCGCTTGATTGGTGTGCTCGACCTGGACAGCCCATCGCTGTCGCGGTTTACCCCGCAGGATCAGGCCGGCATCGAGCAGTTGGCGGCGATTTTCCTGCGGTTGACCGATTGTTGATGGGGTGAGTCTCCTGCAGGAGCGAGCAAGTTCGCTCCTGCAGGCTATCGACAGTCCAGCACGTCCAGTTGCATCTGCAGCATCCTCTCCAGCTCAAGCATGGATTTCTCTATTGCCTTGATGCCCGCCTCGATAACGTGTGGTGTCTCGCGTTCGCCACACGCCTGCTCCAACGCTTCGCATTGTCCGGACAAGGTATCGGCCTGGATGATCCGGGCGGCGCCCTTGATCTTGTGGGCCTGGTCGATCAGGTCGCCGGGCGCGGCTTGCCGTGCCAGCATGGCCATCAGCTCGACCCGATCATTCCGGCTGCTGCTGAGCAACTCCTCGAGCAAACGCCGGCTCAACTGTGGGTCACCGCCCGTCATCGCGTCCAGGCTTTGCAGGGTAAACACGTTGCGGGTGGGCAGCGGATCGACCTGCGCCAGGTGCTGTTCCAGCGCAGTAAGACTGATGGGTTTGAACAGGCAGTCATTCATGCCGGCGTCAAAGCAGCGTTGTTTCTCCTCGGGCTGCGCGTTGGCGGTGAAGCCGAGTATCACGCACGGGGTTTTCTGCTCGCGCTCCTCATACTCGCGAATGGAGTGACTCAATTCGTAGCCGTTCATGATCGGCATATTGCAGTCGGCAATGACCAGGTCGAAGTGTTCCTGGCGCCAGGCCTGGAACCCCGCAGCACCATGATGGGCCGCGGTGAACTGATGCCCCAGGAACCCCAGTTGCTGGCACATCAGCAAGCGGTTGGCCGGATGGTCATCCACCACCAGCACGTTGAGTACTGGCGCCGGCGTGGCTGCGGCCGGTTCGAGCTTGTCTACGGCCTTGACCGGCGGCAGGCTGGTCATCTTCAGGCTGACGTGGACCTGGGTGCCTACCATGGGCACGCTGCTCAGGCTCAATTGGCCGCCCATCATGGCGCACAGGCTGCGACAGATCACCAGGCCCAGGCCGGCGCCGCTCCTGGCCAGGTGCCCGGAGTTGTCGGCCTGGGCGAAGGGCTCGAACAGGCGTAGCTGGTCTTCGCGATTGATCCCGATGCCGGTGTCCTCCACTACCAGTTTCATCTCGATCTGTTGAGGTTGCCCGGTCGCCTTCAGCTGCACCTTGATCTTCACCTGCCCGCGTTCAGTGAACTTGATCGCATTGCTCACCAGGTTCGAGAGCACCTGCTTGAACCGCAGAGGGTCGATCAGTACGTCGGTATCCTCGACATCGGGGGTGAACTCCAGCACCAGGCTCAGGGTTTTCTGGCGCGCCAGGCCATCGAACACGCGGACCACCGACTCGATGACTTCGCGCAGGTTGACCCGCTCCGGGGCCAGGCTCAATCGACCGGACTCGATACGTGCAATGTCCAGAATGTCGCCGATCAACTCCAGCAGGTCCTTGGCCGAGTTGTAGGCGACCTCGATCGCAGGGCGATCAAGATGACCCTGATCGGCGCGCTTGAGTGTCAATTCCAGCATGCCAATGACGGCGTTCATCGGCGTGCGGATTTCGTGGCTCATGGTGGCCAGGAACGTGCTTTTCGCGCGATTGGCCTCGTCGGCGCGTTCCTTGGCGGCGCGCAGTTCGTCGAACAACTGGCGCCGTTCGCTGATATCGATCCAGCCGCCAATGATGCCCTGGACCTCGCCCACGGAGTCGCGGTAGGGGAGGATCCAGTGGTAGATCGTGAGTTTTTTCCCGTGCACGTGCAGGGTGCGATCAAGGATCAACGGTTTACCCTCGGCCACTACCCGCTGGTAGTCGGCATGGTACTGCGCCGCCTCCGTCTCAAGGGCCATGCTCATCTGCGTGATGCTTTTGCCGATGACGTCTTCACGCTTGATGTCGAACGTCTGCAGGTAGCTGTCGTTGCAGGTCTGCAGATAGCCGTTGTGGTCGCGTACGTAGATCGGATGGGGCGTTTCATTGACCAGCGCCCGCATGAACTCGAACTGGTCGTTAAGGGCGCGCTCGGCCAGTTTTCGGTGCTTGATCTGGCGCTGCAGGTAGCCGTTCCAGGCCAGGGAAATCAACAGCAGCAGCCCGGTGCCGATGATGATCTGGGCAATCAGGCGATGGTAATTGCGCCAGTAGCCATCGGACGCTGCGTTGTAGCCGCGCCAGCGGCTGTTGATCGCCGCCATCTCATCCGGGGCGATACTCAGCAGTGCCTTGTCCAGGATCGAACTCAGCTCCGTGGCGTGTCGGGACGTCGCCAGGGCAAACGTCGCAGGCAACGTGCCGATGCTGGAACTGATCTGCAGTTTGTCCTGGAATGCCGGAGAAGAAAGCAGGTAGTTGGCGATCACCAAAGGGTTCACTGCGCCGTCGACTTGCCCCTGTGCCAGCAATTCCGATGCCTTGAAGGTATCCCCGGTTTCCACCAGGTTTATCTGGGCAAATGCCTGCTGCAGGAATTTTTCCAGCTGATTGCCCTGGGTAATCGCCAGGCGCTTGCCGGCCAGTTCTTGAAGGCTTGTGGGCGCGCCCGGCTCTTTACGGGTCAGTAATACGTAGGAGTTTTCCAGGTAGGGGCGGCTGAAGTTCAACTGGGACTCGCGCCCGGTACTGGGAGTAATTGCGCCGATGATGTCGGCTGCGCCGGTCTGCACCAGTTCCATCATGTTGGCGACGTCACGCACGTGTTGAATCTCGAAGCGCAGGCCGGTTCGCAGGCGGATCAGCTCCAGCAGGTCGGCGGTGATGCCTCGGAAGTTGCCGTCGGTATCAAAGAACGTCAGGGGGGCGAGGGTTTCATTGACCACCACCTTCACCACGGGGTTGTCCTTGAGCCAGCGCTCTTCGCGCAGGCTCAGTTGCAGCTTGCGGTCGGTCAGCAGAATGTCGCTGCCCGCACTCCAGCGCTTGGCGATGCTGTCACGTTCATAGGTTGATACGCCATCGAGCACTGAGTCGATGATACTCAGGAGAATGGGTTGATCCTTGCGCAAGGCGAAGCTGAACCCATGGGCCTCGTGCTTGCCGAAGTTGGCCATGCGGATATTTTTCAGGTAGCCCTTGTTGATCATGTAGTGAGTGGAAATGGTGTCGCCCAGGAATACGTCAGCCTGGTCGAATGCCACGGCATTCAAGGCATTTTGATAGGACGGGTAGGCGTGGATGGTCGCCTTGGGGTACAGCGCCTGCACTTCGTCCATGGGCAGGTAATGGTAGACAAGACTCAGGCGCAGGCCGGCCAGGCCGTCGCCAAGGTCGCGGTTCTCACCTTCACGGGTCACCAGTACCGGCTGATCCACTGCGTAGGGCAGTGACAGGACGATGTCGGGATTCGCCGCTTCAAAACCGTTGGCAGACCCCAGAAAATCGATTTCGCCGTTTGCCAGCGCCTGGATCGCGGCTTCACGGGAGGAGTAGCGCAACACGGTGAGCGGTATGGCCAGTGTCCTGGCCAGCAGCCCGGCGTAATCGGCAGTCAGCCCTTCATAATCACGCCCGCTGGAGGTGATGTCGAAGGGCGGATAGTCGGGTGCAGAGGTGCCCAGTATCAGTTCCCGTTTGTTCTGCAGCCACTGGCGCTGTGTCTTGTTCAGGGGGGTGTCCAGTTGAACGGCACCGGCACGCCCCAGCAGGGCATATTGCTCGGGAACAGTTTGTTCGGCAGGCACGGAAGTGCTGAGGCACACCCCGATACTCAATATGATTAGATAGTCCTTTAATCGCCTGGGCATCCGATTTCTCACACTAGCGCGTTACGTTTTGCCATCTCGATAAGTTCTACCAAGGATTTGGCTTTCAGTTTTTGCATGAGCCTTTTTTTGTAAGTGCTGACGGTTTTGTTGCTGAGAAACATGCCCTTGGCGATTTCCTTGTTTGTCCGGCCTTGGGCAAAAAGTTGTAATACCATGAGTTCGCGATCGTTGACGACTTTGAACAGTTCAAGCTCTTCATTGTTATCCGTTTCGTTAGTGCTGCCGTTAAGGGCCTGGCTCGGGAAGTAGTTGTAACCTGACAAGACCGCCCTGATGGCACTGAGCAGTTCGCTCAAGTCACCTTCCTTGCACACATAGCCATCCGCGCCGGAGCGCATGCACCGGGTAGCAAAGAGCTTGGGGGTCTGGGCAGTGAGTATTAACGTCTTGGTCGGCGTACTCATTGCGTTGAACCGGCACAGCACTTCCAGGCCATCGAGTTTCGGAATGCCGATATCAAGGATAATCAGGTCAGGCTGACACTCCTTGACCATTTGTATCGCATCACAACCGTTATCGGCTTCTCCCACTACTTTATAGCCTTCGTGTTCTAACAACATCCGAATGGCAAGTCGGATGACGGGGTGGTCGTCAATAATAAAAACTGAGTTCATGATCAAATTCCATACAGGCGCAAATAAAGTCGGCACATTAGCTCACATGGCAATGAAGGAGGATGAACTTGATGTGGAACAAACGTAAAACAAGAATAATCCTACATCAAAAAAAGCAAGGGATTACGCTCTGTGAGGTGTTTGTTGTTTGGGTGTAAGAGTTTTGCGTGGGTGGAATTTAAAAGTAACTGGTCGTGAGAGGGCAGCGTTATAAAGAGGCGTTTTCGGATTGCCCGGGTGTTTAACTTCCTACTTTTCTGTTGAGCGAGTAAGGCGTGATTGGCGTATGAGTTCATTCAGCTCAAGGTGGCTTAACGGCTTCGACAAATAGCCAAGTAATGGAAAGTTGCGTCGGGATGCCTGGGCCATCAGGTGTTCCAGTTCATTGACGGGCAGGCCGCTGAGCAATATCGCGGACCTTATAAAGCCTCTGCGGTTGGCAATTTCAATCAACTCCAGCCCAGGCAAGTCGGGCAAACATTGATCACAGAGCAGAATATCGAATGGCACGTCGGTTTGTGTCATCAGCCGCATTGCCTGTTCTGCATTCTCGGCCAGTGCCAGGTCGTGGTAGCCATAGTTTCGTAGCAGGCATTGGGTGGCCAGCAATTGAAAGGGGTGATCCTCCACCAACAGGATGCGAAGTTGTTCGAGCATGGTTTTTTCCATGGAATGGACAAGAGCCCTGAAGACGCTCCACCAGGGCGTGTAGTAAGAAGTTAATGGGCCCGCCAGCTATCGGGCGCAGGAGCAGGTCGAAAGACTGCGGTCAGGGCGCGCGATTATTCATCGCGGCGGGGAAGAACTTCGATCAGGCCGCTCTGTTCCGTGCGTAGGGCGATTCTTTGAAAAGTCGCCCTGGCCATCAGCCAGGGCTCCGATTTATTGCGGGCTGGAGCGGCCGGTCATCTCGCGGGCCATCTCGCTGGCGTAGCTGTCAGTCATGCCGGCGATAAAGTCGATCATGCGCAGGAAGGACGCGTGCAATGACCAGGAGGGATCCGGGGCGCTATTGCCCAACAGGTCGAGGATGCGTCGGTTCTTGAACGACGGGGTGCGACCGCCATGTTGTTCCAGGGCCGCGCCGCAGAAGGCATTCAAGAGGATTTCCAGGGTGGTGTAGGCGCCGATCTCATGCAGGGTCTTGCGCTTGTCCTGGAAGATCTTCTTGCGGGCCATGTCCTTGGCATCCAGCACGCAGCGCTTGGCCGGGCCGTGCATATGTTCCACCAGGTCCCCCGGCAGGGTGCCGGCCAGCAGCGCGTCCTGTTGTTCGACGAACGCCCGGGCCGCGGCGTTGGTCAGGTGTTCGATGGCCTTGCCTCGCAGGATCGCCAGCTTGCGTCGCCGGGAATCCAGCGGGCCGAGTTGCCGATAGGTTTGCGGCAAGTCGTCGCCCACCAGGTCCAGCAGCAGTGACTCGACCTCGGCGTATTCCAGCAGCTCCATTTCCAGGCCGTCTTCGAGGTCGATCAACGCGTAGCAGATATCGTCGGCCGCCTCCATCAGGTACACCAGCGGGTGCCGAGCCCAGCGTTGTTCTTCCAACTGCGGCAAGCCGAGCTTCTGGGCGATCTGCTCCAGGATCGGCAGTTCGCTCTGGTAGCAGCCGAACTTGTGTTTCTTGTAGCCCAGGGAGTCGGCGTGGCGGGCGGTCCAGGGGTATTTCAGGTAGGTGCCCAAGGTGGCGTAGGTCAGGCGGGTGCCACCATCAAACTGGTGGTATTCCAGTTGCGTGAGTACCCGGAAGCCCTGGGCATTGCCTTCGAAATTGAGGAAGTCATTGCGTTCGGCGCTGCTCATGTCATCCAGCCAGCCACGGCCTGAAGCTTGCTGGAACCAGTGCCGGATCGCGTCCTCGCCGGAATGGCCGAAGGGTGGGTTGCCGATGTCATGGGCCAGGCAGGCCGACTGCACCACCATCCCCAGGTCGCTCGGGTCGCACCAGTCGGGCAGGGCACTGCGGATGGTCTCGCCTACGCGCATGCCCAGGGATCGTCCCACGCAACTGACTTCCAGGGAGTGGGTCAGCCGGGTGTGGATGTGATCGTTGCTGGTCACCGGGTGCACTTGCGTCTTGCGGCCCAGGCGGCGAAACGCACCGGAAAAGATGATGCGGTCATGGTCTTTGTGAAACGGACTGCGCCCCAGTTCTTCCGGGCTGTGCAGGGGTTTTCCAAGGCGTTCGCGGGTAAGCAGGGTGGGCCAATCCAAGGCGGGTACTCTCCGTGCGGTGAATGACGGCTCCCAGCTTCCCGGTTCAGCCAGGCCTTCGCAAGCGAAAAACTACAGGCCGGCGGCGTCGATATCGATTAACAGCAGGCGCTGACCATTATCAAAGAATTGTCCGGCAGTCAGGCAGTACTGGTTGGTCGTGGCATCGCGATAGGTTGAGGAGAGGGTCAGCCGCCGCTCCTCCCAACCTTCGGCCAGCAAATGATAAAAATACGGACGCCATGACCAGTTGTGGCCCAGGTAGCGGCTGTCGGCTTGCCAGGCGCCCTGGTGCCATTCGAAGTTGGGTGTCAGTTGCGTGCCATGCCGGTCGCACTGGTAAAAACGCAGCAGCCAGGGAAACGCCGGCAATTGCGGCAGGTGGCTCAGCGGTGCGCGGGTGTGGGCCCAGGTTTGCAGGATCTGCATCAGCTCCGCCAGTTGCTGGCGCAGTTGCATGATCCGGCCACGTTCGGCGAGCTTCTGTTGGACATAGCCGGTGCGCAACTGGGCGAAGCGCGGCACGAATGCGTCGGTGTCGAACCAGTCCAGTTGGGCCTGGGCGAACAGGTAGCCCTGGACATAACGCGAACCGCATTCCAGGGCGAAATTCAGTTGGGCCTCGGTTTCCACCCCTTCGGCGATGATCCAGCAGCCGGTTTTTTCCGCCATTTGCGCCAGTGCCCGTACCACCTCACCGCTCGGGCCACCGCGGGCCGCGGCCTGGAACAGGCGCATGTCCAGCTTGAGAATGTCCGGCTGCAAGGCCAGCACCCGGTCCAGCTGCGAATAGCCGGCGCCGAAGTCATCAATGGCAATCCGCGCGCCGGCCTCGCGGTAGCGCTCGACGACTTCGGCCAGGCGCAGGATATCGCCGCCCAGTTCAGTGATCTCGAACACGATGCGGCGCGGGTCGACGTTATGCAGTTGCAATTGCTTCAGGCTCGGCAGCGCCTGGCCCGGGCGCAGGCGGGTGATCCAGCGTGGCGAGATATTCAGGCTGAGGAACCACTCCTGCGGGGCTTCATGCAGGCGGCTCAGGGCATTGTCACGGATCTGCCGGTCCAGGCGGCGCAAGGCCACCGAGGGCGTGCGCGGGTCGGCGAACAGCGGACCCACCGAGCGCAGTTGGCCATTCGCCTGGCGTAGGCGGCCCAGGGCTTCTACGCCGGCGATGCGGCCGGTGGCGGTGTCGATGAATGGCTGGAAGCAGGCGAGCGGTTGCCCGTCGATCACGGGGCCTCCTTAAAAGACCGGAAATAAAAAAGGCCCGGCCCTCAATGGAGAGGGCCGGGCCTGATCTGTTTGCAAGAATGCAGCCAGCACGCTCAACTTTTGCGCGAAGCACCTTGCATGGCCAGTTTGATCAGCGGGATCAGGCCGGCACCCAGCCGCACCAGGCGGGTCATGGTGCCGATTCCGCCGCCCTTGGCGCCTTTGCCGGTGAGAAACCCCAGCAGCGTCACCACGCCCACGCCCCACAGCGGCGCGTGCTTGATGCCAAAACCGTCCTGCCAGCTCTGGCCCATGTTGCGGACCTTTTGCAGCGGCAGCATCAGTTGCTGGGACTCGTGACGGATTTCCTGGCGGTGCATTTCCATGCGCAGGCGGATCAACGCCTTGCGCATTTCTCGCCGGGAAGTGTTTTGCGGCAATTCAGTCATGCTCATGGCAGCAGGCGCTCCCGGTCGTTGGCCAGCTCTTCGAGGGTGGCGTGGAACGGCGTGGACTCATCGAACACCGCCGCCTTCAGGCGCAACCCGCAGAATGCTGCGGCCAGTATGTAGAACACACACAGGCTGATAATCCCGGTCAGGCGGTAGGTATCCCACACCAGAATCATCACCAGCGCCGACAAACCCACCAGCAACAGCAAGGCAAACACCAGCGCCAGGCCGGCGAACAGCAACAGGCTGACGGTGCGGGCTTTCTGCTCCTGCAACTCGATGCCGAACAGCTCGACATGGCTGTGCAGCAAACCCAGGACAGCCGCGCCCAGGCGCCGTGAAGTAGAACTTGGGCCCGTGGACGAGCCGGATTCGCCGATAGACATGATTAGCGCCTTGTAGCCAGCAGGCCGATCAAAAAGCCCACGCCGGCCGCAATGCCGACGGACTGCCAGGGGTTGGCCTGCACATAGTCTTCAGTGGCCGTGACCGCCGCCTGGCCGCGTTCGCGCAGGGAGTCCTCGGTCAGTTGCAGGGTTTCACGGGCCTTGAGCAGGCTTTCGTGAATCTTGCTGCGAAGCTCGTCAGCCTGGTCACCGGCGAGGATCGCAGTGTCGTCCAGCAGCTTCTCGGTATCGCTGACCAGGGTTTGAAAATCCGCCATCAGTATTTCTTGAGCAGTCTTTGCCGTTTTTCTGGCCATGGTTATCTCCGTGAGTGGCTGGTCTGTTTACTTCTGGTTTCGAGTCACCGGTGTCGGTGAAGGTTCACTGCAATTGTCTGGTACAGCTTTTGCTTTGCCTTGGTGCGCGGGCCCGGGGCCTTGCGCTGAATCCGGGCGGTTGGGGCTCAAACCCTGAAAAACCTTACCCTAAATAACTAAAACTCGCGGAAAAACCCTGTCGGATTCTGCCTTTTTCAATGATCGCTGCGCCAAAGCGGTTCACGGCCTCAAACGAGGGTCGGACCGCTGGTGCCAATTTAGTGCGCATCATGAAGGTCATGAACTGCTTTGGTGCTTTTTCCTGCATGTGCAGGCCTGCCATCCTCCATGGAAAATTTGCAAAGCGCGGTGGACACCCTCGTCCACAGCTCCAACACGCTGTTTATTCTGATTGGTGCGGTCATGGTCCTGGCCATGCACGCCGGCTTTGCCTTCCTGGAAGTCGGCACGGTGCGCCAGAAGAACCAGGTCAATGCCCTGTCGAAAATCCTCAGTGACTTCGCGATTTCCACACTGGCCTATTTCTTTATAGGCTATTGGATCTCCTACGGGGTGACCTTCATGCAACCGGCGGCGGTGATCAGCGCCGACCACGGCTACGGCCTGGTGAAGTTCTTCTTCCTGCTGACCTTCGCGGCGGCGATCCCGGCGATCATTTCCGGGGGAATCGCCGAGCGTGCACGGTTTGTTCCGCAACTGTGTGCCACTGCGTTGATCGTAGCCTTCATCTACCCGTTTTTCGAAGGCATGGTGTGGAACGGCAACTACGGCCTGCAAGCCTGGTTGCTGGCCACCTTCGGCGCCAGCTTCCATGACTTTGCCGGCAGCGTCGTGGTGCACGCCATGGGCGGCTGGCTGGCGCTGGCGGCGGTGTTGTTGCTGGGGCCAAGGCAGGGGCGTTATCGGGAAGGGCGCCTGGTGGCGTTCGCGCCGTCGAGCATTCCATTCCTCGCGTTGGGCTCGTGGATCTTGATCGTCGGCTGGTTCGGCTTCAACGTCATGAGTGCGCAAACCCTGTCCGGGGTCAGCGGGTTGGTGGCGGTCAATTCGTTGATGGCGATGGTCGGTGGCACGGTAGCGGCATTGGTGATCGGCCGTAACGACCCAGGCTTCTTGCACAACGGTCCATTGGCCGGGTTGGTGGCGATCTGTGCCGGTTCCGACCTTATGCACCCGGTGGGCGCGTTGGTGACCGGCGTGGTGGCGGGCGGCTTGTTCGTCTGGTTCTTCATTGCCGCCCAGGATCGCTGGAAGATCGACGATGTGCTGGGTGTATGGCCGTTGCACGGCCTCTGCGGCGTGTGGGGCGGGATTGCCTGCGGGATCTTCGGCCAGACCGCCCTGGGCGGTTTGGGCGGCGTCAGTCTGATCAGCCAGTTGATCGGCACCGCACTGGGTGTGATGGTGGCGCTGGCCGGTGGGTTCCTGGTGTATGGGGTGATCAAGCGCGTTTACGGGCTGCGCTTGAGCCAGGAAGAGGAGTATTACGGCGCGGATTTGTCGATCCACAAGATTGGCGCGGTCAGTCAGGATTGAGGGGCGCGTCCCCTTCGTTCTGGTTGCAGCCATGTAACAGGCGGTACCGGCTCTGGCGCACTTCATCGACACGGCCTTGCACCTGCTGCTCCGACAACCCCAGCAGGATCAACGCATGGGAGGCGAGCATCAGGCTCGACTCCAGCAACTCGGGCACCACTTCAGTGGCGCCGGCGGCTTTCAGTTCGGCCAGCTGACTGTCGTCGCGGGTGCGTACCAGGATCGGTACGGTCAGGTTGATCCGCCGCGCTTCGTTGAGCACGGTCAGGGCGACGTCGCTGTTGTCCACCGCGATCACCACCAGGCGCGCACGTTCCAGGCCGACCGCGCTGAGCAGGGCGCCACGGCGGCAGTCGCCGTAATGCACGGCGCTGTCTTCGGTAGAAGCTTCCTGGACCCGCTCCGGGTCGTCATCAAGGGCAATGAACGCCTGTTGTTCACGGTGCAGGAAGCGCCCGATGGACTGGCCAACCCGGCCGTAGCCGCAGATCACCGCGTGGTCGCGCAGCTCGGCATTCAGGGCCGTAATCTCTTCAAGCTGTACTTGCTGGTTGGGCTTGCGGTGCAGGCGCAGGGCAATCGCGGGTGCAGCCCTGAGCAACAGCGGAGTCAATAGCATCGAGCAGAAGGTGGCAGCCAGCAGCAGGCCGCTGATGTCGGCGGGCATCAGGCGGCTTTGCTGCATTTGCGCCATCAAGGCGAAACAGAACTCGCCGCCCTGGGCCAGCGCCAGCCCGCTGCGCCAGGCGGTTTCACCGTCGCTGCCGCGCAGTTGCACCAATAGCGCGACCACACAGCCTTTGATCAACATCAGCGTGAGGGTCAGGCCGAGAATCAACAGGCTATGACTGACGAACAGTTGCAGGTCGATCAGCATGCCGATGCTGACAAAAAACAGTCCCAGCAGGATGTCGCGAAACGGCCGGATATCGGCTTCGATCTGATGGCGGTAATGGCTTTCCCCCAGCAGCATGCCGGCGAGAAACGCACCGAGTGCCGGGGACAGGCCCAGCAAGTGGGTCAGCCAGGCGGTGAGCAGTACGATCACCAGTGCCAGCAGCACGAACAATTCGGCCGAATGGGACGCCGCCACCTCACGGAACAAACGCGGCAGCAACCAGCGGCTGGCCAACAGCAGGCCAAGGAACAGCACCACGGTTTTGCCCAGGGTCAGTGGCAATGCCCAGTACCAGGCTTGCTCGCTGTTACCGGCGAACACTGGCACGAGGGTCAGCAGCAATACGGCCACTACATCCTGGAACAGCAATACCCCAATCGCATTCTGGCCATGGCTGCTGAAGATTTCGCCGAGGCTGGTCAGCTCCTTGCTGACGATGGCGGTGGACGACAGTGCCAGTCCAGCACCGAGCAACAGCGCGGTCGTCGGCGACAGGCCGAACAGTGCCAGCAAACCGCCCAGCAGCAACCCGCAGCACAGTACCTGCAGGCTGCCCAAGCCAAACACCACCCGGCGCAGGCTGAGCATTTTGTTGAGAGAAAACTCCAGGCCCAGGGAAAACAGCAGGAACACCACACCCAGTTCGGCAAGATCTGGCAACTCTTCGCTGTCATTGACCCAGTCGAGGGCGGTGGGGCCCACGGCCAGGCCAACACACAGATAGCCCAGCACCGGCGGCAGTTGCAGGCGACGAAACAGCGCAATCACCACCAGGGAGGAGGCCAGGATAATCAGCAGGTTGGCAAACACATGCAGCTCCATTGCAGGTATTACGGGAAAAAAGTCGCGAGAGTCGCTGAATCAGTTATACGCCATGCTGATCTGGGTCAGGCTTTTGCAGTGTCCCGACGCTGTTAGAATAGGTGCCTGATTCTTCTCGGACCCTTTGCCATGCTTCCTGAATGTCAGTTGTTCGGCACCCTGGGCTGCCATCTGTGTGAGATTGCCGAAGCCGAAATCATGCCGTTGGTCGAACACGGCCTGCTGGTGGAGTTGGTGGATATCGCCGATTCCGAGGCCCTGTATGAAGCCTACGGCCTGCGGATTCCGGTGCTGCGCCGGGTAGACACGGGCGCGGAGCTGGAGTGGCCGTTCGACGAAGCGCAGGTAGTGAACTTTCTTAGCTAGCACTCGGCGATGGCGAGTTCCCGATTATTCGGTTACTGTATGTTTGTACAGCGATTGAATGAGAGGGAACGCCTGTGGTGAATGTTGAACAACTGAAAAGCAGCGTCAATCGCATGTCCGCCGACGTCGTGCGCGACGCGGTGAACGAGCTGCGCCTCGATGGCCTGGTCACGGAAGGCAAGACGCCGTTTAACAAAGTGCATTTCAACACCTGCTTTGCCGAGATCGAGGCGCTGTTCCAGCGCGCGGGTTATCACAAGCAGCTGGATGTGGTGGGTTATCAGGGCTTGCTGTATGCGCTTTACGACCCGGGCCGCTGGGAAGCGGTGGATGTGCTGCGCTGGCTCAAGGAATTCACCGAGGCGGCCAGTGCGTCACCGGTGTTGCGCGCGGAATTGGCCAAGGCCTGAATCTGTGCTGGGCCTGATCCGGCTGCATGCGGGATAATGTGCGCCTGTATGTCCACGTCTTGAGCCTGCCCATGTCCGTTTTTTCCGCTGCCCAGCACCAAGCCAGCACCTTGTACCTGCCGCCAGGCGCCTGGGCCACCGTGCTGGATTGCCTGTGTGAGCACTTCCAGGCCATCAGCCGTGAGCAATGGCTGGACCGCATCGCCCGAGGCCGGGTACTGGACATCAATGGCACCCCCATCAATCAGGACCTCGCCTACCGCGAAGGCCTGTGCATCTACTACTTTCGCGAAGTACCGAACGAGAAAGTAATCCCGGTGCAGGAGACGATCCTGTACGCCGATGAACACCTGGTGGTAGCCGACAAGCCGCACTTCCTGCCGGTCACGCCTGCCGGTGAATACGTCGAGCAGACCCTGTTGCGGCGTTTGATCCGTCGCCTCGACAACCCGGCGCTGGTGCCGCTGCATCGCATTGATCGGCATACCGCGGGGCTGGTGCTGTTTTCGGCCAACCCCCAGACGCGCTCGGCGTATCAACAGCTGTTTCCCACGCGCAAGATCGACAAGTTCTACGAAGCCATTGCCCCTGCATTGCCTGGGCTGACCTTTCCGCTGGTGCACAAAAGCCGGCTGGTGGATGGCGAGCCGTTCTTTCGCATGCAGGAAGGCGCGGGGGCGAGCAACACCGAGACGGCGGTCGAGGTGCGGGAAAAAAATGGCGACCTGTGGCGCTATGGCCTGTTTCCGGTGACCGGCAAGAAGCATCAGTTGCGGGTGCACATGACGGCCCTGGGCGCGAGTATCTGCAACGATCCGTTCTACCCCGACGTTATCAAGGATGCCGAGGACGACTACGCCAACCCGCTCAAGCTGCTGGCCCAGGGGGTGCGTTTCATCGACCCGGTCACCGGCCTTGAGCGCGACTTTCGCAGCGAGATCAGCCTGGACTGGTAAACCCCAGCAACGAAAAAGCCCGCATTACGCGGGCTTTTTTGTATCTGGCGTTAAGACTTACAGGTCTTTAACGGTGCGAACCTGATCCTTGTTGATCTGGGTGCGCTTGCCATCCAGCTGTTCGAATTCGTAGAAGCCGGTGGACTTGTCGAATTTAGGAGTGTCGACGGCCTGGATTTCGCGACCGTCATTCAGGGTGATCACTGTCGGCGAGGCGCAACCGGCAAGGGTAGCGAGGCCCAGTGCAAGCATGAGAGCGGCGATGGTCCGTTGAGTCATGAGTTTGTCTCCGAGAGAATGCTTTGTTGAGTACTGACCTTGTGACGTGTGCAACGTCGGCAAAGTTCCTTGTTCGACGCTCATTCTGACACGCTGGGCGGGCGGTGCAACAACTCCGGTGTATTGAGGTTGGCCAGGCGCGGATCGTCGGCGGGGCAATCCAGGGCCTTGGCCCCCAGCGCCTGCATGATCTGGCGCGGGCTGCGCTCGCCGGCTGCCCAGGCCCGTTCGAAGGGCTCGCGCAGCGAAGTGGGGATCACGCAGAGCAGCGGTTCCCAGAAATCGCCGTGGCGCACCATCACCGGCAGCAACGGGCTTTGCTGCGCCGTACTGCGCAGGTCGGCGAGCAATCGTGCATCGATCTGCGGCACATCGCACGGCAATACCAGCAGATGCCCATGCTGCGCCACCGCCAGTCCTGCGCGAATGCCGGCCAGTGGCCCGGGAAAGTCGGGGCTGTCATCGCCGACCAATTGATCGGCGTAGGCCGCGTACTGCGCCTGGTTGCGATTGCAGGAGATGATCAGGTCGTCGGTCAACGGCCGCACCAGGCGATGCAGGTGCGCGATCAGCGGCTGCCCGTGCCAGTCCAGCAGGCCCTTGTCGAGGCCGCCCATGCGCTGGCCACGACCGCCGGCCAGCAAAAGGATCGAGCAGGGCAGTGGGGAAGAATGGCTTGGCATGACGGCTCCTGCGGGCAGTGAAATGGGGGGCTGTGATATAACATCGGGCTGTTCCTTCGACAACCGGACCGAGCCATGAAAGCCAAGGCTGATGCGCCCTTTGTACCCCTGAATATCGCTGTATTGACGGTCAGCGACACCCGCACCCTGGAAACCGACACCTCGGGCCAGGTCTTCGTCGACCGCCTGACCGCCGCCGGTCACCTGCTGGCCGAGCGAGTTTTGCTTAAAGATGATCTGTACAAAATCCGTGCGCAAGTGGCGCACTGGATTGCCGAAGACGTGGTGCAGGTGGTGTTGATCACCGGCGGCACCGGCTTCACCGGCCGCGACAGCACCCCGGAAGCGGTGAGCTGCCTGCTGGATAAGCAGGTGGATGGTTTCGGCGAACTGTTCCGGCAAATCTCCGTGGCCGATATCGGCACCTCCACCGTGCAATCCCGTGCCCTGGCCGGCCTGGCCAACGGCACACTGGTGTGCTGCCTGCCGGGCTCCACCAACGCGGTGCGCACCGGTTGGGACGGGATTCTCGCCGAGCAACTGGATAACCGTCACCGCCCGTGCAACTTCGTCCCGCATTTGAAACAGGCCGAGCCCTGTGAATCCCGTGGGTAAGCCGGGCAAGACCGGCGCGTTGATGCCGGTGGAAGACGCCCTCGAACAATTGCTGGCGATGGCCGAGGCAGCGCCGATTCGCGAGCCGGAAACGTTGCCGCTGGCCGAGTGTGATGGTCGGGTGCTGGCCCAGGCGTTGATCTCCACGCTGGACTTGCCGCCCTGGCCCAACAGCGCCATGGACGGATACGCCCTGCGCCTGGCGGACTGGACCGGTGAGCCACTGGCAGTCAGCCAGCGCATTTTTGCGGGCACGGCACCCGAGCCCTTGGCTGCCGGTACCTGCGCGCGGATCTTCACCGGAGCCCCGGTACCGGAGGGCGCGGACTGCGTCGAGATGCAGGAAAACGCCGTGGTCCATGCCGATCAGCGGGTGAGCTTCACCGAAGCGTTGCAGGTGGATCAAAACATCCGTCCCCAAGGCCAGGAAACCACGGTGGGCGAGTGGGTGTTGCCAGCAGGTACACGCCTGGGCCCGATCGAGTTGGGCCTGGCGGCTTCGCTGGGTCGTGATCGGCTGGAGGTGGTACGACGCGCCCGCGTGGCTGTGCTGTCCACCGGCGACGAGTTGATCGAGCCGGGTCTGCCGCTGGGCCCCGGGCAGATCTACAACAGTAATCGCCGGGTGCTGTGCAGCTGGCTGGAGCGCCTGGGCTGCGAAGTGGTGGATGCCGGGATCCTGCCGGACGACCTGGAACAAACCCGCGAACGCCTGGGCGCATTGGGCTCGGTAGACCTGATTCTGTCCACCGGCGGTGTGTCGGTGGGGGAGGCGGATTTTCTCGGGATTGCGCTGCGGGAAGAAGGGAAGCTGGCGCTGTGGAAGCTGGCAATCAAGCCGGGCAAGCCGCTGACGTTCGGGCATTTCCGTGGTGTACCGGTGATCGGTTTGCCGGGCAATCCGGCGTCGACGCTGGTGACCTTTGCCTTGCTGGCGCGGCCTTACCTGTTGCGTCGCCAGGGCGTGGAAGACGTGCAGCCGCTGCGCATTGAAGTGCCAGTGGGGTTTGTCTGGCCCAAGCCGGGGAATCGCCGCGAGTATTTGCGCGGGCGGCTGGAGCAGGGCAAGGCGATCATCTACCGCAACCAGAGCTCGGGTGTGCTGCGTAGCGCGGCGTGGGCCGAAGGTTTGGTAGAAGTGCTGGAGGGGACGACGCTGGAGATCGGTGACCGGGTCAACTTCATTCCGCTGAGTGAAGTGTTGAACTGAGCCCGATCTATCAAACAATGAAGATCAAAATGTGGGAGCGGGCTTGCTCGCGAAAGCAGTGGGGACGTCCCCCCATCCCTTGGCCGACCCCCCTCCCTCTCGAACAACCCCCCTCCCCCCCGTT
>NZ_JBSVWQ010000066.1:0-28912 GCF_054071215.1 Pseudomonas sp. SDO5522_S412
GGGGGGGGGGTTGGTGGGGGAGGGGGGGGGATAAGCGTTGGGAAGGGGGACTGACACTCCGTATTCGCGAGCAAGCCCGCTCCCACATTTTGATCATCGCCAGGCCTCGGATCAGGCGTAGTAGTCCACGGCACTGGAGCCAATCACCGACTGCACCACCGGCGCGGCCACTTCAGCCACCTCACCGATACCGCCGCCATCAACCCCATCACCCCGCCCGCCACTGCCGCTGACGCCGCGAGCCTGGTTCTGCTGTTGCTGGTCCTGGCCCTGCTGCCCCTGCCAGCCACGGGACTGGTCCGACACGTTGACGTCGACCTGGCCCATGCCCTGCTGGGCAAACATCTCCCGCAGGCGGCCCGACTGGCTTTCCAGGGCTTCACGCACCACCGCATGGCCGCTCATGAAGGTGACTTGCGCCTGCTGGTCGGCGGACATCTTCACGCTGATGTCCAGGCGACCCAGCTCAGCGGGCTGCAACTGGATCTCTGCCGACTTGAGGTTGGCGCTGGACAGGTACATGACCCGGTTCACCACCTCATCGGTCCAGCCACTCTGGTGCATGGCCAATGGCGCGTTGGCCACCGGCGGCAGGGCATTCGCAGTTTTCGGCGTGGCAGCCTGGGTCAGCGCGGCGAGGCGGTTGGCGAAGTCATCGACACGGGTGTCGCTGCTGGCGTCCTTCAAATCCTTGAGGCCGCCGTCGATCAGACCGGCAAAGGCTTTGTCGCCGCCCTGGTCGGTGCTGTCCTTGGACGCTTGCTGGTCGACCATATTGGCCAGGCCTGTGACGAAGTTTTGCGCGGCGGTCGGCTGATCCTGGGTCGGGGCCGGGGCGGTTTTTGCCGGGGCCTGGCTGCTGGCGGACACGTGTCCGCCCTGTTCCATGGCCAGGCGCACGGCGGGCATTGCATCCAGCGGATCGGCCTCGGGGTCGAAGGCGGGCTTGGCGTCGTCGGTCGCGGCAATCGGTGGCGCCACGACTGGCTGGTTTTTGTCATCCTTCGCGGTGGCCGGCGTCGGGGTCTCGACGGGCGCCGGCGTAGCGGGGACGGGGACAGGGACTACCGCGGCTATCAGCGCCGGGTCTACGGCGGGGTCGACCGGAGGTTGCTGGGCCAGGGACGGATCGTCTGCCGGGGCATCGTCGTCTGACGTGGCGGTGGTGTCCGGGGTGTCCGCCTTGGCCGGTGGGTTGGCAGGCAAAGTCTTGCCGTTATCGGCAACCGATGGGGTACCGGCGGCAGGCTTGTCGTTGTTGGCGGCGGGCTTGGGGCTGTTGTCCGCAGGCTTGTCGCGGGTGGATTTGATGGGGGTGTCGACAGGTTTTGCCGCAGGCGCAGGGGCCTGGTTGGCGAACACCTGAGCGAAGCCCGGGGCCTTGTCCCGCGGGTTCGCAGCCACTGCCGGTGGATTGGCAGCGGGCGCTTGAGGCTTGGCCGCAAGGGCTGCCTGAAGGAGCGAATTCGGGGTGATTGCCATAGTCAAGAGTCTCCGCCGCACAGGGGTCGAGGGTGCGGTAACAGGAGGTAGAGCAAGAGTTGGGCCAGGTTTTGGTTTAAGGGTGTATATCCGTTATTTGGGTGAGGGCTTGTATGGGGTCTTGAGTGTTGAAGAGCAAAAGCAACAGCCAAATCAAAAGCGGGCACGGTCCAAATGTGGGAGCGGGCTTGCTCGCGAAGGTCGTTAACGATGACGCGGGCATTCTGGATGAACGCGGCGCTCTCAGGTTTTTCGCGAGCAAGCCCGCTCCCACAGAAAAGCAGCTCTGCTTTCGCTCTGGTTTTTGATGGGGCAGAGCGCTTTGGTTACTGTGCCGCTTTTGCAAAGTGACTCGCTGCAAGAGCGAAACCATAAGCCGCCGTTACCGAAGAAACGGATATACACACCAAAAGCGTCAGAGCTGAAACCGCCCCCGCTCATGCTCATACAACGGCCGCACCAGCGCGAATTCATGGTCAATCTCATCCACCAACTGCGCCAAATCCGCAACCACAGGCTTGGCGGACTTATCCTCGAGCAACTGACAAAGCTCAGCCAACCGCACCGCCCCAAGATTACCGCTACTCCCCTTGAAGCTATGCGCAATCCGCCCAAGCGCCTTGGCATCATCCCGAGCCCGGCGCAACGCCTCTACCCGCTTTTGCGAGTCATCGAGAAAAGTGTCGAGCAGCTTCGGATACTCGCCCTCCATGACCTCCTGCAAGCCAGTCAGCACATCGGGGTCCAGATGAATCTCTGCCACTTGTTCGCTCCTTGATCAAGAATCGGCGGATTATGCCAGAGCCTTCCATGAAAACTCCACGCACACACACCGCCCGCCGTCAGACCAGCCTACATCGCTGCTCAACTGGCGCACCAGGCTCAATCCCCTACCAGACAGACGGTCAACATCCAGCGGCCTGGCCAGCACCTTATCCACATCAAACCCGGCCCCACTGTCCTCGATCCGCAGCGTCAGACACCCCCCCTCCCCGGTCGGCACCACATCCAGGTGCACCCGCACATACCCGCTATCCAACCGCGCCAGCCGCTCATTACGCTCGCGGTAATACGCAGCAAACCCCTGTGCATCCCGCTTGAGCCGCGAATCCAGCCCCAGCACACCATGTTCAAGCGCATTGGAATACAACTCTGCCATCACGCTGTACAACGCCCCGCTCTGCTCCCGCAGCCCATGAATCTCCAACAGCAACTGCAACAAATACGGCAAAGGGTTGTAGGACTTGAGCGTCTCGGCACGAAACTCAAAACTTACCGACCAATCCAGCGGCGACGACTGCCCACTGTCGGAATACACCACCGACGACGAACGCAACGGCTCATCCGCCTGCAGGCTGATCTCCACCATGCTGATGTCATCGCGCACCTCACCGCGAAAACCCGCCAGGGCCTGTTCGATCTCCTCAAACAACCGGTCCGGCTCGCGATTGGCCGCAAACACCTGCTGCAACCGCTCGGCGCCAAACAACTGTTCATGGGCATCGGCGGTATCCAGCACACCATCCGACAGCAAAAACACTCGGTCACCCAGCGCCATCGGCCAGACTTCAGTGCGGTCATCAAACGCCTCGGCCGCCAGCACGCCCAATGGCAAATGCCGCGACACCAGCGGCGTGCGCTTGCCGGTGGTGACGTCATGCACGTAGCCGTCGGGCATGCCGCCGTTCCACACCTCTACCACCCGTCGCTGGGCGCTGAGGCACAGCAAGGTGGCACAACAGAACATGTCCACCGGCAGGATGCGCTTGAGCTTGGCGTTCATCTCCCGCAGGGTTTGCGCCAATCCGTAGCCCTTGGCAGTCATGCCGTAGAACACTTCCGCCAGGGGCATGGCGCCGACCGCCGCCGGCAAACCGTGGCCGGTAAAGTCCCCCAGCAGCACATGCATATCGCCCGACGGCGTGTACGCGGCCAACAGCAAATCGCCGTTGAACAGCGCGTAGGGCGACTGCACATAACGAATATTCGGCGCGGCGTTGATGCAGCCCGAGTGGGCCACCTTGTCGAACACCGCCTTGGCCACTCGCTGCTCCTGCAGCAGGTAGTCGTGGTGCCGGGCGATCAGGTCGCGTTGCTGCAAGACCGTGGCCTGCAAGCGGCGCAGGCGGTCCATGGCGTTGATCTTTGCCGCCAGGATCACCTGGTTATAGGGTTTGGCCAGGAAGTCGTCACCCCCGGCATCCAGGCACTGGGCCAGGGCTTCGCTCTCGCGCAGGGAGGTGAGGAAGATGATCGGCACCAGCGCCTCCCCCGCCAGTTGCTTGATCTGCCGGGCCGCCTCGAAGCCGTCCATCACCGGCATCAGGGCGTCCATCAACACCAACTGCGGCCGTTCACGGGTAAACACATCGACCGCTTCCTGGCCGTTGCTGGCGGTCAGCACCTGGTGGCCCTGGCGGCGCACGATGGTTGACAGCAACAACAGGTCGGCGGCGCTGTCTTCGGCGATCAACACCGTCAGCGCCTCGAGGACCGGGGCCAGGACGCTCAAGTGAGGTCGAACAGTTTGTCGAAGTTGGAAATGGCCAGGATCTTGCGCACATCGGAGTTGGCGTTGACCACCTGCACTTCGGCATTGTCGCCTCCGGCATGGTCACGCAACAGCAGGAGCATGCCCAGGGCCGAGCTGTCCATGTAGGTGGTTTCCTTCAAGTCCACCACGTAGATCTCGGGCACCTTGTAGAACCGCTCGTAGGCATCACGAAAGGCCTGGTGGCTACCGAAATCGAATCGCCCCCTGACTGTGATCGTCAACTTCGTCCCGTCCAGGGACACTTCTGATTCGACTGACATACGACTGCTTCCTTGTCATTGGCAATGTGCAACAAGGTGTAGCAGGTGATGGGGAAGTGGGCAAATCCGTGTAGGAGCGAGGGCGTGGTTAATAGGGGTTTTGGCGGGGAAGACGCTGGGACAATTCATCCAGCAGTTTCTGCTCGCGCTTGTCTTCCAGTGCACGGGCTTCGTCGATGTAGCGCTGCACCAGTTTGCGCAGGCCTTCGACCCGGGCATAGGCCTGTTGCCAGCTGTCGCGGGCCTTGTCGACGTTGGCCTGGTGCCAGGCCAGGCTCTGGCGCTGCTGGCCGACGGCGGTTTCCAACTGGTTGAGAAAGCCCTGGTAGCCCATCAGCCACTGCCCGGAGACGCCCTTGCTGCCACGCTCGATCCACTGCTGCTGATACTCGCCGCGAAAGCGCTCCAGGTCCCCCAGCTTGCTTTCCGCCAGGCGAACCTGGCCCTGGAAGTACCCCAGGCGCTGGACGGCGGTCTTTTCAGCTTTTTCGGCCATGTCCACTACCGGGGCAAGGCGCGCGGCGCGAGTGTTGGCCATGGTTTATCCGCCCGGCGCCGGCGCGAAGATGGTGCCCAGGTGTGCCTCGCTTTCACCCATGCTGATCTTGTCGTTGAGGCCCTGGCGCAGGTACGTCACCAGTTGCGGTTGCAGGGCAATCGCCAGGTCGGTCTCGCGATCGCCGCCGGCCACATAGGCGCCGACGCTGATCAGGTCGCGGCTCTGTTGATAACGCGACCACAGTTGCTTGAACTGCTGCGCGCGCATCATGTGCTCCGGGGTGACCACCGACGGCATCACCCGGCTGATGGAGGCTTCGATGTCGATGGCCGGGTAGTGCCCTTCTTCGGCCAGGCGCCGGGACAGCACGATGTGCCCGTCGAGCACGCCCCGCGCCGAGTCGGCAATCGGATCCTGCTGGTCATCGCCCTCGGAGAGTACGGTGTAGAACGCAGTGATCGAACCACCACCGGCTTCGGCGTTACCGGCACGCTCCACCAGCTTGGGCAGCTTGGCGAACACTGACGGCGGATAGCCCTTGGTGGCCGGCGGCTCGCCGATGGCCAGCGCAATTTCCCGCTGGGCCTGGGCGAAACGGGTCAGGGAGTCCATCAGCAACAGGACGTTCTTGCCCTTGTCGCGAAAATATTCGGCGATGCGCGTGCAGTACATCGCGGCACGCAGGCGCATCAGCGGCGCGTCATCCGCCGGCGAGGCCACCACGACCGAACGCTTGAGGCCTTCTTCGCCGAGGCTGTGCTCGATGAATTCCTTCACCTCGCGGCCCCGCTCGCCGATCAGCCCGACCACGATGATGTCGGCCTCGGTAAAGCGCGTCATCATCCCCAGCAGCACCGATTTACCGACGCCGGTACCGGCAAACAGGCCCAGGCGCTGGCCGCGGCCCACCGTCAATAAACCGTTGATGCTGCGAATGCCCACGTCCAGCGGCACGCTGATGGGGTTGCGCTTGAGCGGGTTGATGGTCGGGCCGTCCATCGGCACCCAGTCTTCGGCCTTCATCCCGCCCTTGCCGTCGAGGGCGCGCCCGGCGCCATCCAGCACGCGGCCGAGCATGCTCATGCCCATCGGCAGGCGGCCGGTGTCGGCCAGCGGCACCACGCGAGCGCCGGGAGCAATGCCGGCAACGCTGCCGACGGGCATCAGGAATACTTTGCTGCCGGAGAACCCCATCACTTCGGCTTCGACCTGCACCGGGTGGTAGCTGTCGTCGTTGATCACCATGCAGCGGCTGCCCATGGCGGCGCGCAGGCCTTCGGCTTCCAGGGTCAGGCCGACCATGCGCAGCAGCCGGCCCTCCAGGATCGGCTGGCCCGGCAACTCGGTGACTTCGGCATAGCCACCCAGGCGCTTGGCGAAGCTGGTGCGGTCAAGGCGCATCGGGGGTGTCCAGCTCGACGCTCAAGTCCGGCTCTGCCGGGTGCAGCGCCTGCTCGTGCAACTGATCGAACAGCTTGGCCATGATCTGCGTGATGCGCGTCTCCACCGTGGCATCGATGCGGCTGTGCTCGGTCTCGACCCGGCAACCACCGGGCAGCAGCGCGGCGTCTTCGACGATGCGCCAGGTTTCTTCATGGCGCTCGCGCAGGGCTTTGACCTGTTCGAAATCCTGCGGGTTGATGTACAGCCGCACGTTGCCGACGCCCAGGGGCAGCAGCTTGAGGGCTTCGCGCATCACGCTTTCGATTTGCGTGGAGTCCAGGGCCAATTCGCGCTGAATCACCTGGCGGGTGATGTGCTCCACCAGCCCGACCATGGCTTTTTCAATCTGCGAGTCCTGCTCGGCGATGGGCTCGAACAGGCTGCCCATCAGGGTTTCCAGGCTGGCCAGCTTGACGCTCAGCGCGGCCTCGGCTTCCTGGCGGACCTTGAGGGTGGTGCTGCGAAAACCGTCCTTCTCGCCGGTGGAGAAACCTTCGTTGTAGGCTTCCTGGCGAATGCTTTCGAGCTCTTCCAGGGTCAGTGGCTGGACTTCCTCCAGCGGCACTTCTTCCATCTCGGCCGGGGGCTCTTCTACCGGCTCCGGCTCAGGCTCCGGGCGATGCGGGTCGAAACTGGGCAGCGACCAGACGTCGAACCCTCCGACGTCCCGTGCGCGAATCAGATCGCTGGGCGTCTCATCTTTGTTCGACATGCGCGGCGCCTTAAATCATTTCTTCGCCGCCCTTCCCACCGAGAACGATTTCTCCGGCTTCGGCCATACGGCGGGCAATGGTGAGGATTTCCTTCTGTGCAGTTTCCACGTCGCTGACGCGCACCGGGCCCTTGGCCTCGAGGTCGTCGCGCAACAGTTCGGAAGCCCGCTTGGACATGTTCTTGAAGATCTTTTCCTTGACGCCTTCGTCGGAGCCCTTGAGGGCCAGCACCAGCACGTCGGAGGACACTTCCCGCAGCAACGCCTGGATGCCACGGTCGTCGACATCGGAGAGGTTGTTGAACACGAACATGAGGTCTTCGATCTGCACCGACAGGCTGTCGTCGATCTCGCGGATCGAGTCCATCAACTGGCCTTCCACCGAGCTGTCGAGGAAGTTCATGATGTCGGCCGCACGCTTGATGCCGCCCAGGGTGGTGCGCGAAGCGTTGGAATTGCCCGAGAACTGCTTCTCGAGAATCGTGTTCAGTTCTTTCAGGGCCGCTGGCTGCACGGTGTTCAACGACGAGACGCGCAGGATGATATCCAGGCGCACCTTATGGTCGAAGTGGCCGAGCACTTCACCGGCCTGGTCGGGGTCGAGATACGCCACCACGATCGCCTGGATTTGCGGGTGTTCGTAGCGGATCACATCGGCCACGGCCCGCGGTTCCATCCACTTCAGGCTGTCGAGGCCGCTGGTGTTGCCACCCAGCAGGATGCGGTCGATCAGGCCGTTGGCCTTGTCTTCGCCCAGGGCCGAGGTGAGCATCTTGCGAATGTAGCTGTCGGAGCCGACGCCCAGGCTGGTCTGGTCGCCGACGATCTCGACGAACTCGCTCATCACCTGCTCGACTTGCTCGCGGTGCACATTGCGCATTTGCGCCATGGCCACGCCGACACGCTGAACCTCTTTGGGCCCCATGTGGCGCAGCACTTGGGCGGCGTCGGTTTCTCCGAGGGACAGCAACAGCACGGCGGCTTTGTCGACCCGGGAGAGTTTGGCTACTGCAGCTCGGCTATCACTCATCTGCGTTAATCCACTCTTTCACGACCTGGGCCACACGACCCGGGTCTTCGGCCACCAGGCTCTTGATTGCGTTCAACTGAGCGTCATAACCCTCGCTCGGGCTCGGCAACAGAATGCTTTGCGGGCCACCGAGGCTCACGCGGTCGTTGGCCAGTTCGCCATCGAGGCCGCCCATGCCACCCAGTTCGACGTCGCCGCCGGCCAGGGCCAGTTGCTTCTTGCCGTGGCCGGTGATGTTGTTGAGCACCGGGCGCAGTACGCCGAACACCAGCAACAGGATGAACAACACCCCGAGCACTTGCTTGACGATGTCCCAGAACCACGGCTGAGTATAGAACGCTGCCTCGGCGATGACTTCGCCACGCTCGGCGGAGAACGGCATGTTGATCACGCTGACGCTGTCGCCACGGCTGGCATCGAAGCCCACCGCGTCCTGCACCAGGCGAGTGAAGCGCGCCAATTCATCGGCGCTCCATGGGGCGCGGGTGATGGCGCCGTCTGCGGCATTGACCTTGACCTGGTCATCCACCACCACCGACACCGACAGGCGATTGATCCGGCCCTGTTGCTGCTTGGTGTGGCTGATGGAACGATCAAGCTCGAAGTTCTTGGTGGACTGGTTGCGCTTGTCGGCCGGGTACGGCGCGAGCATGGGCTGGCCGGTGGCCGGGTCCATGATCTGCTGGCCGTTGGCGTCCAGCAGCGGCTGGCCAGGCTGCACCGCGCCTGCGGTAGCGGCAGCGCCACCGGTGGTTTGCGGGGCAGTGGCCGGGGTTGGTGGCTGGTTGCTCAGGGCACCCGGCACGCCTTGCGGGCCATTGCTGGCGGTACGTTGTTCGGTGGTCGATTGCTCGCTGCGCAGGGCCGGCTGGTCCGGGTTGAACTGCTCGGAGGTCGATTCGACGGCGCTGAAGTCGACGTCGGCCGACACTTCAGCCTTGTAGCGATCATTGCCCAACACCGGTTGCAGGATGTTGTGCACCCGCTGGGTCAGCATGCTTTCCATACGGCGGCTGTAGTCGAACTGCTTGCCGGCCATGGTCAGCGAAGAGTTTTCCGCGAGGTCCGACAGCAGGTTGCCCTTCTGGTCGACTACGGTGATCTGCGACTTGCTCAATTCAGGAACGCTGGTGGCCACCAGGTTGATGATCGCCAATACCTGGCCAGGCTCAAGGGAGCGGCCGGCAAAGAGTTCGACCAGGACCGAGGCGCTGGGCTTGCGTTCATCGCGCACGAACACCGAGCTTTTCGGAATCGCCAGGTGCACGCGGGCGCCCTTGACGTTGTTCAGGGCAGAGATGGTGCGCGCCAGTTCGCCTTCCAGGCCGCGACGGTAGCGGGTGGCTTCCATGAACTGGCTGGTCCCCAGGCCCTGGTCCTTGTCGAGGATTTCAAAGCCGATATTCGCGTCGGACGGGGTAACGCCGGCAGCCGCCAGTTTCATCCGCGCACGGGCCACATCGTCGGCCTTGACCAACAGGGCGCCGGAATTCGGTTCGACGGTGTAGGCAATGTCTGCCGCCGCCAGGGTTTCCATGATCTGCTTGGAATCCATGCCGGCCAGGCTGCCGTACAACGGACGGTAATCCGGTTGCTGGGACCACAGCACCACGGCAAAACCAATCGCCACGCTGGCAGCCAGGCCGACCATCAGGCCTACCTGACGCAACATGGTCATCTCGGAGAGGTTTTCCAGGAACGACAGGCCAAACAGCGGCGGCTTGCCGTCTGCCTTGGCGGGTGCGTTATCCACGAGTGCTTCTGCCATGACTCAAATCGTCCTTAAACCGGCATCTGCATGATGTCTTGATAGGCTTGAACCAGTTTGTTGCGCACCTGGGTCAAGGCCTGGAATGAAACGCTGGCTTTTTGCGAGGCGACCATCACGTCGGTGAGGTCCACGCCGCTCTTGCCGATCTCGAAGGCGGTCGCCAACTGATTGGATGCCTGCTGGGTGTCGCTGACTTTGTTGATGGCCTGGCCGAGCATGTCGGCAAAGCTGCTCTGGCCCAATTCCGGTACGGCTTGCGCGGCGGATTTCGGTTGAGCCATGGCATCCATTTGCATGGACCGCATATCCAACATCAACCGATTGAACTCAACACCTTGGCTCATGAACTTTCTCTCCGACGACCCGCAATTTTTTGACACTACACAGCGATTACAGGGGTGGTAGCAACAAGGGTGCCAGCTCCGTGGCATTCTGTAAGAAAAGGCGACTGGCCCTGTCGGCTTTGAGAATTTTCAGGTGGCGTAGAGGTAGGCTTCCACGTCCATCCCGGCGTCACGCATCTGCGCCAGCTTGTAGCGCAGGGTGCGCGGGCTGATGCCCAGACGCTCGGCGGCTTCTTTGCGGCGCCCGCGCTCGGAGCGCAGGGTGTCGATGATCATCTGGAATTCCCGGCGACGCAGGTCGTCGCCCAGGGCGCCGGCGGATTCGGCAGGCACGGCTTCGACCTGTGGCGCGGCAGCCAGGCTCGGCTGCGGCGCTGCGCCCGCGCCCACGCCCATGGCCAGGCAGAAATCCTGGGGCTGGATCAGGCCGCCCTGCTGCAAAATCAACGCACGCTGGATCGCATTGTCCAGTTCCCGCACGTTGCCGGGCCACGGGTAACTGATCAGACAGGCCTGGGCCTCGGCCGACAGGCGCGCCTGGGCATGCTTCATTTTATTGACGTGCTTGCCCAGCAGGCGCTCGGCCAGCGGGATGATGTCGGCCGGGCGCTCGCGCAACGGGCGCCAGGCCAACGGGAACACCGAGAGCCGGTAGAACAGGTCCTCACGGAAGCGCCCCGCCGCCACTTCGCCCGCCAGGTCGCGGTTGGTGGTGGCGACCACACGGATGTCCAGCTGGATCGGCTTGCGTGCCCCCACCCGCTCCACTTCGCGCTCCTGCAATACCCGCAGCAACTTGGCTTGCAGGCCCAGGGGCATTTCGGAGATTTCGTCGAGCAGGATGGTGCCGCCGTCAGCCTGCTCGAACTTGCCGGCCTGCGCCGCGATGGCGCCGGTGAACGAGCCCTTCTCATGGCCGAACAAGGTGGCTTCGAGCATGTTGTCGGGAATGGCCGCGCAGTTGATCGCAATGAACGGCTGGCTGGCACGATGGGATTGCTGGTGGATGTAGCGCGCCAGTACTTCCTTGCCGGTACCGGACTCGCCGGAGATCAGCACGGTGGAATCGCTGCGGGCAACACGGGCCGCCAGTTCCAGCAATTGCGCGCTGGCCGGTTCGAAGGCAATCGGGCCTTCACCCTCTGCAGCGCCCAGGGTGCCGAGGGCATGCCGGGCGACCAGTTCGATCAAGGCTTTGGGTTCGAAGGGTTTCACCAGGTAATCCGCAGCGCCCTGACGCATGGCGTCGACGGCACGCTCCACGGCGCCGTGGGCGGTCATCAGCAGCACCGGCAGTTGCGGCTGGCGCGCACGCAACAGGCCGAGCAACTGGTGTCCGTCCATGCCCGGCATGTTGACGTCGCTGACCACCAGGCTGAAGGACTCCTGCTCCACCGCGTCCAGGGCTTCTTCGGCAGAACCGACCGCCCGATAGTCATGGCCCGCCAGCAACAGCGTGTCAGCCAATGCTTCACGCAGGGCGCGATCGTCTTCAACCAATAAAACCTTGATAGCCATGACCTTTTACTCCGCGCTGACGGCGCATGAAAACAGCGGCAGCGTGATCAACGCGCACGTGCCACGACCCAACCGGGAATGCAGCTGCAATTCTCCCTGATGTGCACGGGCGACTGCCTTGACCACGGTCAGGCCCAGGCCGGTCCCGTTGGTCTTGGTGGTAAAAAAAGGCTCGCCGAGGCGCTGCAGCACCACCGGGTCAATCCCGCTGCCGCTGTCGCTGATGCTCAGGCGCAGGGTCTCGCCACGGTTGTACAGGTGCACCTTGAGCCGCGCCCCGGGGCCGCTGGCCTGGGTCGCGTTTTCGATCAGGTTGAGCAGCGCGCCCACCAGGGTGTCGCGGTTGCACAGCAACTCGCCGTAATGGCTGTCGCACTGCCAACGGACTGACGCTTCCTGGATATGAGTGGCGGCCGCCGCTTGCAGGGACTGCATCAAGGCGGCCGGGGTGACGCGGTCGGTCAGCGGCAATTCGCCGCGGGCAAACACCAGCATGTCGCGCACCTGATGCTCCAGTTCGTGCAGGCGCTCCTTGAGGCGGCCGGCAAAACGCTGGTGGGTGGCGGCGGGCAATTGCTCATCAGTCAAATGACTGGCGTAAATCAGCGCGGCCGACAATGGCGTACGAATCTGGTGGGCCAGGGAAGCGACCATTCGCCCCAAAGACGACAGGCGCTCATGGCGGGCCAACTGGTCTTGCAGGTGCCGGGTTTCAGTCAGGTCGTTGAGCAACACCAACTGGCCAGGCTCGGCATCCAGGGAACGCGTGGCAATGGACAGGCGGCGCCCATCCTTGAGGGAAATTTCGTGGCCGTCGTCTTCCCGCGGGGCAAAGCAGCGGGTGATGACCTCGCGCCACAGCTCGCCTTCCAGCGGCAGGCCAAGCATGTTGCAGGCCGCCGGGTTGGCTTCGCGCACACGGCCCTGCTCGTCGATGACGATCACGCCACCGGGCAACAGGTCGAGGAGGTTTTGCAGACGGTTGGCCAGTCGCTCTTTCTCGGCCAGCTCTTCCATGCGCTGGGCACTGACCACGGCCAACTCGCCTTTAAGCTCGGAAACCCGGGCTTCCAGCAGGCTGTAGGAGTCAGTCAACTGGCTCGACATCTGGTTGAACAGGGAAAAAGCCTGTTCAAGCCCGAGGCGGCTGATCTGCTCTACGGAGGGGGCCGGCCCCTGAGTGTCAGGGACCGAAGATAGTTGGGCGGCGTGGGGCATCATGCTCTCTCGCTTGGCTGACCGTCAGTTAAACGGAACGTTGCGAGTGCTGTAGCAATACCCGTGCCTAAAAAAATAGGCTTAGTTTTCAGTCAGTTGAAAAACAGGCGTCAATCATCCGCCTGTTCATCACCTTCCTTGCGGCTCATGCCGTACTTGCGCATCTTCTCCACCAGGGTGGTACGACGGATGCGCAGGCGCTCGGCGGCACGGGCGACGATACCGTTGGCGTCGTCGAGTGCCTGCTGGATCAGGCCTTGTTCGAGGCTGCCGAGGTAGTCCTTCAAGTCCAGGCCTTCCGGCGGCAGCATGGCGGTGGAGCCGAAGTCCGGTGTGTGGCCGTTGATGGCCACGCGCTCTTCCAGGTCGCTGCGCAGGCTGTCCACCAATTGCTCGTCTTCGTCGTCGACGTAGCGGAATTTCTTCGGCAGCTCGACCACGCCGATCACCCCGTACGGGTGCATGATCGCCATGCGCTCCACCAGGTTGGCCAACTCGCGGACGTTGCCCGGCCAGCCGTGGCGACACAGTGACATGATCGCCGCCGAGTTGAAGCGAATCGAACCACGCTTTTCGTGTTCCATGCGCGAGATCAGCTCGTTCATCAGCAACGGGATGTCTTCGACGCGCTCGCGCAGGGGCGCCATTTCGATCGGGAATACGTTGAGGCGGTAGTACAGGTCTTCGCGGAAGCTGCCGACCTCGATCATGCTTTCGAGGTTCTTGTGGGTGGCCGCGATGATGCGTACGTCGACGCTCTGGGTCTTGTTGCTGCCCACGCGCTCGAAGGTGCGCTCCTGCAATACCCGCAGCAGCTTGACCTGCATCGGCAGCGGCATGTCGCCGATTTCGTCGAGGAACAGGGTGCCGCCGTTGGCCAGTTCAAAACGCCCGGCACGGCTGGTGATCGCCCCGGTAAAAGCGCCCTTCTCGTGGCCGAACAGTTCGCTTTCCAGCAGTTCTGCCGGGATCGCCCCGCAGTTGACCGGCACGAACGGCCCGTCACGACGCTTGGAATGGTAATGCAGGTTGCGTGCGACCACTTCCTTGCCGGTACCCGACTCGCCGAGGATCAGCACACTGGCGTCGGTGTCGGCCACTTGCTGCATCATCTGGCGCACGTGCTGGATCGCACGACTGGTGCCGACGAGGCTGCGGAACAGGTTGGGTTCGCGGTGACGGCCGCGCTCGCGGGCCTGGTCGTACATCTCGCGGTAGACCTGGGCACGGTGCAGGGAGTCGAGCAATTTGCTGTAGCTAGGGGGCATTTCGAGGGTGGAAAGCACGCGGCGGCGCTGGTCTTCCGGAAGGTCCACGGAAGAAATATCGCCCATCAGCAACACCGGAAGGAACTCATCCCAGGTCGACAGTGTCTTTAACAAGCCCAGAACTGCACCAGGAGCGTTTACCGTCCCGATCAGCACACAAATGACTTCGCGGCTCGACGACAAAGAGCTGACCGCCTGCTGCCAGTCGTGGCTGCCACAGGGTAGATTTTCTTCGCCAAGAAAATTCAGGATCACCGCCAGATCGCGGCGCCGAACGCTATCGTCATCGATCAGCAGAATTTTGGTTTCACGCCACATGCAATAGCAACTTCCCTAGTAAAACTCTAATGCCCTCGAGTTGGGGCAATCTAGATTGCTGTAGGCATTTTCTGCGCTACGGCTTTCTGACGTCTGAAAATAGCACTAGTTAAGTCAAAAAATCGTGCACAGTCAAATTTATGACGCGCGGTGTTCGGATTAACTGAGCCTTCAGCCGAACATATGGTAAACCTTTGACGCATGTTTAGCTCGGTTGAACTGCGACATCTCTTCGAAAATAGCCTGTCGCTCCCCTGTCGTCGCCTCAAGCAACTGCTGGTAGACCGAAAGCAAGTCTTCCAGTTTTGCCCGAATGGCTGCCTCATCCGCCGATTCCTCGTTGAGCGCAGCATCGATCAACGCGCGGCAGCCCAAATCCAGTTCGCCGATCGCACCCCAGTTGCGTTCAGCCAACGCCTCGGACAGCGCCTCACGGGTCTCGTCGATTTTTTGCAATGCTTGGCTCATGACATCGTCCTCAGGCCTTACG
The DNA here is from genome assembly GCF_054071215.1 of Pseudomonas sp. SDO5522_S412. Taxonomy (NCBI): domain Bacteria; kingdom Pseudomonadati; phylum Pseudomonadota; class Gammaproteobacteria; order Pseudomonadales; family Pseudomonadaceae; genus Pseudomonas; species Pseudomonas sp. SDO5522_S412. The sequence goes on from NZ_JBSVWQ010000066.1 coordinate 14,908, forward strand.
GCCTACTGTACCTCTGTGGCAATACCGTCCCAGCCTTCCTTGAGCGTAATCATCAGACCTGCGACCTCATCGATCATCGCAGCGTCATTCTGACGGTTGGCTTCCAGCAGGCGCATGGTCATGAAGGCATACAGGTTATCCAACTGCTGCAGTGCAATCGGGTCCGGGGTCTTCTCGGGGTTCAGGCCGTCACGCAACCCGACGAGGATGTCCACCGCCTTGCCCAGCATCAACCCCTTCTGCGCGATATCACCGCGAGCCATCGCACCCTTGGCCTGCGCCATACGATCCAGTGCGCCTTCCATCAGCAACTGCACCAGGCGGTGCGGGCTGGCTTCGGAGATCTGGGCGTGGGTGTTGACCTTCTGGTATTGGCGAAGGGCTCTCATGGGATTCATGTTTCTACCTCGTGACAGGCGACAGCTAAAAGGGTGGACGCTGATTATTATGTCGACGGCGTTACACAAAACTTTAGCCCGCCTGGCGCTTTGACACAGCGCCTTCGGCGGGCTTTATCCATCCGCCAATCAGGTGGACTTCGGATTGTTCAGCGAGTTGAGCGTGGTCATGACGCTGTCGCCCTGGGCCTTGAGCTGCGCAACCAGGGAGTCCATCGCGTTGTACTTAACCGTCAGGGAGGCCGTCAGGGCATCAGAGCGCGTGTTCAGGGCGGTCTGTTGGTTGGTCAAGTCCCTGAGGTTGTCCTGCAGGGTCGTGGACTTTTGGGCGAACACCCCGGTCTTGCTCAGCGCAAAGTTGGCGGTGGCATTCGTCAGGCTTGCCAACAGCCCTGTGGGGCCAGTGAAGATGCTGTTGATGTCAGAGCCGTTAGTGAGGGCCGCCTTGTCAAACGCCACATCACTGACGCTCAGCGCGCCGGTTGTCTGGTCCGTGGTCACGCCAAACTGCGCGAGGGATGAAAACGTGCCGCTACCGGTCACCGAGTTCATCACGTTGCGTATCGACGCCATCATGGTACGCACAGAGCTGTCCCCGGTCAGCGCGCCTGGCGTGACGGAACCGTCGGCATTGGTGGTGACCTGAGTCTCGGCATTCACAGCCTTGACCAACGCTGTGTACGTGTCCGTGAAGCCCTTGACGGCCGACTTCAGGGTGGCGGCGTTCGCAGACACCTTGATCGTCGAATCGCCGTTAGGGCCGTCGGCAGCTGCCGAAACCCCCGTCAAGGTGATGCTCACACCACTGATTGCGTTGGGCAGGGTATTACTCGTGGACTCTTGAGGACTGCCGTCCAGGGTATACACGGCGTTCACCGGTGCCGCGCCCACGACAGTCGCGCCCGTATCCAGGCCCGAGGAGCCCTTGAAGGTGATGTCACTACCTTTACCGGTAGTCGAGGACGTGACCACCAACCGGGAACCGTTGGAGTCAGTCAGGATGTTGGCACTCAAGCCCGAATTGCCGTACTGCGTGTTGAGCGAGTCACGCACCTGCTGCAGGGTCCCGCCCGGCGGCACACTGACGCTGTAATCCTTGCCGGACTGGGAGACCGTAAATACCGTCGCCGAAGCCCCGGAATTGACAACCGCCGTCGGCCCACCAGGAATCACTGCCGTGGAGACTTTTGACGCCGTGGCCAAATTGGTAACGTTCAACGTAAAGTTGCCGGCAGCAGCGCCCGGGCCCAATGTGACCGTCGCGAGCTTGTCGTTCGAAACCGTCGAACTCAGGCCGCTGAAGTTGACGGTCTTGGTCATGTTGTCCAGCGCGCCCCGGAACGCGTCCAGGGCCGCCTGGATTTTACCGATCGAGGTCAGTTGCGCAGTGGATATTTTGGTCTGGCTATCGATCTGCGCTTGCTTGGGTGCGGTTTGCGCCCCCACCAACGACTTCACAAGGCCTTGCACATCGATACCCGTACCCGGGCCGTTGACCGTTAAACCTGCTACGACTGTCATCGTCTTTCTCCTGATCCGGGGCTGATGCTTTATTGACGAACAACGCTTTAGGCTGTTTTCGCAACAAAGTTCATGCCAGTTTAGACCTTGGCGTCAAACAGCAAGCTGCTGGCGTCGTGAAGGCTCTGGGCGAGTTTGAGGGCCATTTCCGAAGGAATTTGGCGAATAACCTCACCGCTTTCAGTTGCGATGACCTTGACCACAACTTGGTGGGTGGTGTCATCAATGGAAAAATCCAGTTTGCGCTGGGCAGCCTGGATAAAATCGTTTATGTCCTTGACCGCTTTTTTCAGGTCGGTGTGACCCGGTTGCTGCTGGGCATCTTTGGCACCAGCAACGGCGTCCACCTTGGTTTTTTGCGGGTCGGCACTGGCGGGAGCAGGTGCATTCTGTGGCGCTGCCGCAGGGTAAGACAGGTTCAGCTTGACGCTCATGTCCATGACCAATCACCTCATTAGACAAAAGACAAAAGGGCACGTAAACGCGCCCTTCCGTCAGTTACCAAGCGCCGTTATTACTGAAGCAGCTTCAGTACAGCGGATGGCAGTTGGTTCGCCTGGGACAGGATCGCAGTCGAAGCCTGTTGCAGGGTTTGTTGCTTGGTCAACTGAGCAGTTTCAGAAGCGAAGTCAACGTCCTGGATCACACCACGAGCAGCGGTGGAGTTGTCCGAGATGCTCTGCAGGTTGGCGATGGTGTTGTCGAAACGGTTTTGTACAGCACCGAGGTCAGCACGCTGGGAGTCGATGGTGGACAGTGCCTGAGTGAGCACGTCAACAGCGCTTTGTGCGTTGGCAGCGGTGGTCACGTCAGTGTTGCTGACGACGACTTTGCCCGAGTTGACAGCGGTTGCACCTGCTGCGCCGAACACGCCAGTAACACCGCCACCCGACAGGGAGTAGCTGGAGCTGGAGTTCAACGAAACCTGGCCAGTAGCAATCAGGTTTGCCGCGGTCAGGGTTGCGACGGTGCCGAGCTGACCGTTGCCGCCTTTGGTTTGAACACCGATGGTCTGACCACCAGCGTCAGCGCCGGAGAAGGTGAAGTTCTCACCCGAGTCGGACTTGATCGACAGGGAGCCGGTCGACTGATCGAAGTTAACGCTGATGCCCAGCTTGGCAGCGTTGGAGTTCAGTTGGCCTGCCAGGTCAGAAGCACTGGTGATACCGGTGAACGCAACAGTAGGAGCACCGGCACCAGTACCCACTGTCAGGGAGAAGCTACCGCTTGGGTTAGGAGCTGCAAAGGCTGGAACAGTGAACTGGGCTTCGTTGCTGGCAGTGGCCTGCAGGCCGCCTACCGCGCCGTTCAACTGGGCAGCGATAGACTTGGCAGAGGCGCCTGCTGCAATGGTCAGTGCAGCAGAAGTCTGGCCGCCACCGGTAACAGTGATAGAACCGCCTGCAACGCCGGTAGCGTTTGGAGTCTGAGCACTGGACAGCAGCTGCTGCGAACCAATGTTGTTAGCCGCTACGTTGCCCAGGCTCATGTTGATGGTCTGGTTGGCGTTGGCGCCCACTTGGAAAGCGGTAGTACCGAAAGAACCGTCCAGCAGGTTACGACCACCGAAAGTGGTGGTAGAAGCGATACGGGTCAATTCAGAAGTCAGAGCCGCGTACTGAGCCTGGTTCGACTTACGGTCGTCAGCGCTGAGGGAGCCGTTAGCGGACGACAGAGCCAGGGAACGCATGGTCTGCAGGATGTTGGTGGATTGCTGCATCGCGCCTTCAGCAGTTTGCGCGATGGAGTTACCGTCACCGGCGTTCTTGATGGCAACGCCCAGGCCGTTGATCTGGCTGGTCAGACGACCAGCGATTTGCAGGCCGGCCGCATCGTCTTTGGCGCTGTTGATACGCAGGCCGGAGGACAGGCGCTGCATGGAAGTTTGCAGGGCGCTGGAAGCCTTGTTCAGGTTGTTCTGAACGGTCAACGAAGCAAGGTTGGTGTTTACTGTTAATGCCATGACGAAATCCTCGTGGGTGGTGTACTGCGGCTTCCGGCCCTGGCAACCGCCGGGTGTGGCCTAGAGAACCTTCGTAATAGTTATCGTCGTGAAAGCAGGTTGCTTGAGGACTTTTTTGATTTTTTTTACTGGCGCCGTGCCACCCCTTTTAATTCAAGCATTTACGATAGCCCAAACCCCAGCAATTGTTGGCTTTCTGGCGCCAAATAAAAAACGCCCATGATCTTTCGATCATGGGCGTTTTTTTGTGCAGCGCCTTTAAGTCGTCAAGGGCGGTGCAAAATCGCCGAGCCCCAGGACAGCCCCACACCAAAACCACTGATGGCGACGCGCTTCCAGGTGGAGTCGAGCATGTGCTTTTCCAGCAGCAGCGGAATGCTCGAGGACACGGTGTTGCCGGTCTCGACCATGTCCTTGATGAACTTGTCCACCGGCGCGTCTTCGAAACGTCGGGCCACGGCGTCGACAATCGCCGCACTGCCCTGATGGATGCAGAACGCATCGATCTCGTCAGCCTTGAGGTCCGATTCGTTGAGCAGCTCGTGCAAATGCGCCGGCACCTTGAGCAAGGCGAAGTTGAACACCTGGCGGCCGTTCATGAAGAACACGCCATCGCTGACCTTCAAGTGCGGCGCACCGGAACCGTCAGTGCCGAACTTGGACTTGCCCAACTGCCACGGCGCGTCTTCACCCATCCAGGTGGCGGTAGCGGCATCGCCGAACAGCATGGTGGTGTTGCGGTCTTCAGGGTCGACGATCTTCGAGTACGGATCGGCGGTCACCAGCAGGCCGTTCTTCAGGCCGGTAGCCTCCATGAAGCCCTTCATCGCATAGATGCCGTAGACGTAGCCCGAGCAGCCCAGGGAAATATCGAAGGCCGCCACGTGCGTCGGCAGGCCCAGCTTGTCCTGGACGATGGCGGCGGTGTGAGGCAAGCCCTCTTCGTCGCCATTCTGGGTAACGACGATCAGCGCATCGATGGACTCGCGCTTCAAATCGGGGTTGTTGGCAAACAAGGCGTTGACCGCCTCGACGCACAGATCGGAGGTTTCCTGCGCGGCATCCTTGCGCGGCAGGAACGCCGAACCGATCTTGCCAATGATGAATTCTTCATCCTTGGCGAATTTGGCACCCTGGGCGTAGTTATCAATCCCGTCTGCCGGCACGTAACTGGCGATGCTTTTTATGCCAATCATTGTGGCTTCCCAATACTAAATAGCTGGAGAACACCCCGCGAGACACGTCGCCGGGTGCTGACAATAATGGGGATGACCCCGCAAAAAACTCGCCGAAAACCGCCTTTGTACCCTGGCGGCAGGCCCTCGCAGAGACCTGGCGACGACCTATCCTTTTCACACGATACAGTGAAGATGCGCTTTATGACTCACAGGTCACTCAATTTTCTGCGCTTTGTGCGAAACACGGGGACATACAAACGCCAAAAACCACAACGGCCCACCCCGTTTCCAGGGTGAGCCGCCGGTTTGCAGCTGCGGACATCACATTTTGTTGAACAGGCTCAACTGAGAGATTTTCACAAAGGCCAACTGAGAGGCCTGCAGCATGGTTTGCTGAAGCTGCAGGTTGATCGCCGCCTGACCCATGTCGACGTTGCCCAGGGAACTCATGGTGTTGGTATTGGCAGTCCCCAGGCTGGTGTTTTCATCCGTTTGAAGATCCAGGGCATTCTGGCGAGCACCGATGGAGCCGCGCACCTGGTCAATCTGTGAACTGGCGTTGTTCAGGTTGCCGATGGTTTTGGCCACCACATCCTTGAGGTTGTTCTGCGCGACCAGGTTGCCGTCAGCCGGCGTTTCCAGGGCTTTGCGCAATTGGCTCAACGTGTCCAGGGCGTTTTCGTTCTTGTTGCTGACGGCGCTGACCGCAAACTGGTCGCCCGCCCCTGGCGCACCACTGATGTCGAACGTCACGCCGGCCGCGTTGATCGAGGTGGCACCGGCAGCCATGGTGCCGGTCGCGATGGTCTTGCTGTTCGGACTGTAGGGCTGCGCATACACCTCATACGTGGTGCCGCTGGTGAATTTGATCACCGCACCGGTATCAGGGAAGGTGCTGGCGTAGGCCGCCTGATCCGTCACCTGGCCACCGGTGACTTGTGCAGTCGACGCGTTGCCTGGCGAACGCGAAGCACTGAAGGTGTCCGGCTTGGATTGCAGGGTGAACGCCTTGCCCGCCACCAGTGCGTCGGAGTCAGCGCCGGGCGCAACGTCCGCGCCGAGCGTCAGGCTGATATCGAACTTGACGCCGCGCAGGTTGACGCTGGATGCGCCCTCTTTGGTCGCGTCGAAAGTGCCGTTGCCGGGAATCTCCGAGGTAACGTCGTTACCGTCCTTGTCGGTCACGGAATACTGCGTGCTGCTGCTGAAGGTCAGCTTGTAGGGCTGGCCGTCGGTAAAACTCTTGGTGTAGGTGACACCGGAGGTCACCGTGCCCGCCGATACCGCGACCTTGCCGTCATTGACCGCAGGCGGCAACAACGTAGCCTGGGTGCGACCGGTGTTGGTCGAACTTTCCATCATCGACTTACCGGTGTCGCCCCCCGCCATCGACAGATTGTCCGAGATCTGCAAGCTCAGCGGCGTCTCGTCACCCTGATACGTGTAGGTGCCGTCGTTATTGCGGATGTAAGGCGGCGTGTCGGTTTTCGACCCGGAAAACATGTAGTTGCCGTTGGCATCCTTGGAGTTGAGCAAGCCCAGCACCTGGTCCTCAAGCGCGCCCACTTCGCTGGCGATGGATTTACGATCGTCATCGCTCAGGGACTGGTTGGCCGCACGCAGCGCCAGTTCATTACCGCGCTGCAAGGCGGTGTTGATGCTCTTTAACACCGATTCTTCGTTGGTCAGCGAGTTCTGCAGGGTGTTGATGTTGCCGTTGAACTGGCCAAGCATGTCTTTCTGTTGCTGCAATTGCAGCAAGCGCGCGGCGGCGACGGGGTCATCGGAGGCGGTCTGCACCCGGATACCGCTGCTCGCCTGGTCCTGGGCTTTCACCACACCGGAATAGTTCGTCTGGTACTTGCTGGCGCTGGTGTCGAAATACTGCTGTGTAGAAATACGCATCGTCCCAGACTCCTTTAAAGGGCATTAATCAGTGTGCTGAAAGTTTCTTGCGCAGCCTTGATGATCTGCGACGACGCGGTGTAGTACTGCTGGAACTTGATCATGTCACCCGCCTCTTCATCCAGGTTGACCTGGGACACCGAGTTGCTGGCCGCCTTGTTCGCTGCCAACAGCGCACCCGTCGCGGTGGAGTCGGTAGCGGCCTGGCTGGCTTTGGAGCCCACCTGCGACACGAGTCGGGCGTTGGCGCTGACCAGGCTCACACCCGGGCTGCCGTCGCTGGCGCCTACGGTGGCCTTGGTCTGCAAGTCCAGCAATTGCTGGGCGTTGCGGTTGTCGGAGGTGCCCGAAGCGTTGAACGAGAAAGTCGTGCTGTCACCATTGGCAGGCGAGCCGCCGACCGTGGTGTCGAAGTTGAAGCTTTTGCCCGGGATCAACGCCCCGGAGGCATCGCGCATCGGTACGTTGATGCTGATCTTGTTGCCCTGGCCCGGGATGATGGTGCCACTGCCGATCGGATTGCCTTGCGCGTCGCTCACCGTATACGACTGGGTGCCGTCGGCGGCCGGCTTGCCAAAGAGCATTTTTACCGGCATGGAGTTTTCGATGCCGGCGCGCAACTGGGCGGTATCAGCGCCGCCATGAATATCCAGCGGCACAGTCAGCTGAGGCGGTGTGAACGTACCGGTGCCGGTGTTGGTCTTGCTTGCGTTCCCCGCCAAGGGGCCCGCGAAGGCGAGCTTGTTGACGTCCTTCAGGTCGACACCGATGCCCGTGGCCCCGTTGGCCGTGGGGCTGACCTTGAAGCTGTCACCGGCAGCCATGGGCCCTTTGCCGTCCAGCGCCAGGGTAAAGCCATCAATCACCGGCGGCGGCGTGGTGGTGGTGTCGAACGAACCCATGGCCTTGCCGTCGGAGCGGACGACGTTGTACTGGTTACCACTGGTAAACGTGACCTTGTAGTCGTAGGTCGTCAGCTGGCTGCTGTCCTTGATCGTGACATTCAGGTTGCCAGACCCCGCGCTGTTGCCGGCGGCCCCTTGGCTACGCTGGGAAATCGCCGCCGCGCTGTTGATATCGGTGAACAGCGACGAACCGAATTCGCCGTTGAGGTCCAGGCCCTGGCCCAACTGATTGTTGATCGTGTCTGCCGTGGCAATCGCGATGCGCCCCAGATCATTGATGGCCGGCATCAGCACGTCACTGCGATAGCGCAGCAAGCCACCGATACTGCCGCCGGTGACCACATTGCCAAGGTCAATGGACGAGTCGCCCATCGAGAGCTGGATGGTGTACTGGCTATTGTCGGTGCTACTCGGTACCGCAGAGATATTATTGGATATCCCGCCTTCCACCAGCGACTGCCCCGTACCGGTCGTAATACTGAACTGTCCGTTTTTTTCCGTGGCCGTAACGCCGATCAGCTCGTTGAGCGAGCGCACCGCTTCGTCACGCGAGTCCAGCAGGTTGGCCGGCGCACTGCTGGAAGTCCCCTGGGCCTGGGCAATCTGCTTGTTGAGCGAGGCGATCGAGGACGTCAGCTTGTTGACCTGATCCGTCATGGTGCTCAACTGACTGTTGATCGTTTGTTTCTGCTGGTTCAACTGGCCGGAAATGGAGTTGAAGCGGTTGCTCAGGGTCTGGGCGCTGGTCAGCAGCAATTGGCGCGCGGACACGTCGCCCGGGGTGGCAGAAGCCGTCTGCGCCGCCGCGAAAAAGGCACTGAGCACCGAAGACATGCCGGTGTTGGAATCCGACAAGGTCTTGTCGATGGCACTGGCCTGGTCCAGGTAGGCGTTGGCGTCGCTGTCGAGTGCCGTGCTGTTCTGGTAAGCCGTGGTGAGGAACTGGTTGTACACCCGACGCACGTCCGCCAGGGTCGTACCGGTGCCGATAAATACGCCGCCGTAGGCGTTCGACGCATTCGCGGTCTGAGCGCTCTGTTGACGCGAGTATCCCGGGGTGTTGACGTTTGCGATGTTGTTACTTAAGACCGACAACGATCCCTGGGCGGCATTGAGCCCCGACATCCCGATATTGAGCAAACTCATGATTCAGACCTTATAAATGAGTGGAAGCGCCCGCGGCAGCGTAGTTCTGGTAGCTGTTCATCGTTTTTGCGATCTGCGAAATCTTGCTGGCGTAATCCGGGTCGGTTGCATAACCGGCTTTTTGCAACTCGCGCACAAACTGTTCCGGGTTGTCGGCTGATTTCACAACTTCTTTATAGCGATCATTGCTTTGCAGCAACGTGACCAGGTCATGGAAGCTGTCCTGGTAGGAATTGTAGGAACGGAACTGCGCCGTCTCCTTGACCATCGCGCCATCGCGAAACTCGCTGGTGATCGCCCGGGCCTGTTCGCCCTGCCAACTCTGGCCGGCCTTGATGCCGAACAGGTTGTGGCTGCTGGTGCCATCCTCGGCACGCATCACCGATTTACCCCAACCGGTTTCCAGGGCGGCCTGGGCCACCAGGTAGCGTGGGTCGACGCCAATCCGCGCGGCGGCCTGCTTGGCCATCGGCAACATGGTGGCGACAAATTCATCCTGCGAGCTGAAGGCTTTCTTCGCCGGTGCCAGCGGTGGCTGGGCGACGGCGCGGCCGTAAACCTGCATCTGCCCGCGAGGCGGTATGGCGGCAAGGCTGCGGGCGGTGCTGTTGACCACGCCATCATCGGCAGCGCTGTTGCGCAGCGGCGCGGCCTTGGCGGCAGTGGTAGCCTCGGCACCCGGCACGATGCCGGCCAGCAGGCGATCCGTCAGCTTGCTCGGCAACGAGATGCGTCGCTGGTTCATCAGCGCCATGTCGTTGGCGTGGGAGTTGGTGCCTTCAGGCACCGCCACGCGGTACGCCCACAATGGCCGCTGACCATTGCTGCGGCCCAGCGGGCCATCGGCCTTGGTACCGGCGGCAATTTCAGTCGGTACATCCACCTTCTTCGCGGGCGCAGCCGGGCCTTGCAGGGTGGCCGCCTGGGCGTCCACCGGCTTGTTCTTCTGCATCTGGCGCAGCAGCACGTCCGCCAGGCCGATACCACCGCCCTCGCGAGACAGGGAAACCGCCAACTGCTGGTCGTACATTTCCTGGTACTGCTTGGCCGCAGGGGTATTCAGCGGGTTGTCCTTGCCCAGGGCTTCGGTGGCCGAACGCATGGACTTGAGCATTTCGCCGAGAAACAGCGACTCGAACTCCTGCGCGACCTTGCGCATGTTGCCGTCGCTGTTCTTGTCGCCGACCTTCAACTGGTTAAGCCGGTTGAGGTCGGAATAGGAACCCGAATCCGCCGTGCTGGTCAGGCCGCTCTTGCGCATGTCCATGGCCATGGCGTCAGATCACGATCAGGTCGGCTTGCAAGGCGCCGGCCTGTTTCAATGCTTCGAGGATCGCCATCAAGTCGCCGGGCGCTGCGCCCACCTGGTTCACCGCACGGACAATCTCGTCCAGGGTGGTGCCGGGGCCGAACTTGAACATCGGCTTGGCTTCTTGCTGGGCATTCACCCGCGAACGGGGTACCACGGCAGTCTGGCCGTTGGACAACGGGCCAGGCTGGCTGACGATCGGGTCTTCGGTGATGGTCACGGTCAGGCTGCCGTGGGTCACGGCCGCTGGCGAAACCTTGACGTTCTGGCCGATCACGATGGTGCCGGTCCGCGAGTTGATGATGACTTTCGCCACCGCCTGGCCTGGGTCAACCTCAAGGTTTTCCAGCAGGGACAGGTAGTCCACACGCTGGCTTGGGTCCAGCGGTGCCGTCACACGAACCGAGCCGCCATCGATGGCCTGGGCCACGCCCGGGCCGAGCAGCTCATTGATCTTGTCGACCACGCGCTTGGCGGTGGTGAAGTCCGAACGGTTGAGGTTCAGGGTCAGGCTGTTGCCCTGGTTGAAGCCGCTGGGCACGGTGCGCTCCACCGAGGCACCACCGGGAATCCGCCCGGCCGACGGCACGTTGACGGTGATCTTCGAACCGTCGCGGCCTTCGGCATCAAAGCCACCCACCACCAAGTTGCCCTGGGCAATGGCGTAGACGTTGCCGTCGATACCTTTGAGCGGCGTCATCAGCAAGGTGCCGCCGCGCAGGCTTTTCGAGTTACCCATGGACGACACGGTGATATCGACCACCTGCCCCGGCTTGGCGAACGGCGGCAAGTCAGCGCTGATGGACACCGCCGCGACGTTCTTCAACTGCACGTTGCCCGAGCCCGGCGGCACCTTGATGCCGAACTGCGAGAGCATGTTGTTGAAGGTCTGCAGGGTGAACGGGGTCTGGGTGGTCTGGTCACCGGTGCCGTTAAGCCCCACCACCAGGCCGTAGCCGATCAGCTGGTTGGACCGCACGCCGGAAATGCTCGCGATGTCTTTCAAGCGCTCGGCCTGGGCGCCTGCGCTCAGGGCCAGCAGCAACATCGCAGCCATCAGCTGTTTGAAGTTCAAAGTGATCACCTAGAAAGGGAACAGCGGGCTAAGGAAGAAACGGTCAAACCAGCCCGGCTGACTGGCGTCAGCAAACGAACCCGTACCCGAGTAGGTGATGCGTGCATCGGCAATCCGTGTCGACGGCACGGTGTTGTCGGTGGAGATATCGTCGGCGCGAACCATGCCCGCAATGCGCACCAGTTCGTCACCGGTGTTGAGGGTCATCCACTTCTCGCCGCGTACGGCAATGATGCCGTTGGGCAGCACGTCGGCCACGGTCACGGTGATCGAGCCGGTCAGGCTGTTGCCCTGCCCTGCCGCACTCTTGCCGTTGGTGGCGCGGTCGCCGCTGTAGCCGGCGTCCAGGCTCAGGTCACCGCTGCCCAGCGGGTTGTTGGTGTTCGGTACACCGCCAAACAACGAAGTCAGGCCGATGCTGGTCTTGCTGGTCTTGCCGATCTGCGAGTTGGCGTTCTTGCTCGCCTGGGTCTTCTCGTTCAGCGTGATGGTGATGATGTCACCGACCCGGAAGGCCTTGCGGTCGCTGTACAGGTTCTGTTCGAACCCGGCCTGGTAGATCGAGCCATTGTTGGCGGCCGCCGGCAACGGCGTGCGCGGCAACACCGGCGCATAGTACGGGTCATTGGGCTTAGGCGTCGGGGCGACACAGCCCGCGAGCACAGCAATCCCACTCAATGCCAGAACAGAAACATAGCGATTCATGACCCATACCTCACGGTGTTGCAGGCGCCTTCAAGGGCGCCCCTAGACTTGATTACAGATTCTGCGTTACGAACGAAAGCATCTGGTCGGCGGTGGAAATCACCTTGGAGTTCATCTCGTAGGCGCGCTGAGTGGTGATCATGTTGACCATCTCTTCAACGGTGCTGACGTTGGACGTTTCCAGGGTGCTTTGCAGGGTGGTACCAAAACCGTTGAGGCCCGGGGTGCCGATTTGCGGCGCGCCGCTGGACGCGGTTTCCAGGAACAGGTTGTTACCGATCGCCTGCAGGCCGGCCGGGTTGATGAAGTCGGCGGTTTGCAGGTTGCCGATCACCTGGGACGCCGGGTTGCCGGCCACGGTGATCGACACGGTGCCGTCGTTGCCGACGGTGAAAGTCTGGGCGTTGTTCGGCACGACAATCGCCGGCTCCAGCGCGAAGCCATTGGCGGTCACGACCTGGCCGTTGGAGTCCAGGTGGAACGTACCGTCACGGGTGTAGGTGGTGGTGCCGTCCGGCTGCAGGATCTGGAAGAAACCCTTGCCGTTGACTGCCAGGTCCAGCGGCTGGCCGGTCTGCTGCAGGTTACCGGCGCTGAAGTTCTTCTGGGTGCCAACGATTGCCACACCGGTACCCAGTTGCAGGCCCGACGGCAATTCGCTGTCCTGGGTCGACTGGGCGCCAGGCTGCTTCTTGATCTGATAGAGCAAGTCCTGGAACTCGGCGCGGTCACGTTTGAAACCCGTGGTCGACACGTTGGCCAGGTTGTTGGAAATGGTGGTCAGGTTGGTGTCCTGGGCGGACAGGCCTGTCTTGGCAACGTATAGAGCCGGAAGCATGTTCTTCTCCTTCGTGCGCCTGTTTTATGGCGCCGCGCTACAAAAATTAGTGTGTGGCTGCTATCAGCTCATCGCCAGGACGCGGGTCATGGCCTGGTCGTCTTCTTTGGCGCTGTTCATCATCTTGATGTGCAATTCGAACTGCTTGGACAGGGCCAGGACTGCCGTCATTTCTTCGACGGCGTTCACGTTGCTCGCCTGCAGGAAGCCCGACGTCAGCTTGACGTTGGCATCGGCCTGGGCCGGCTGGCCATCCTTGGTGTGGATGGTGCCGTCGAGGCCCTTGGTCATGTTCTTGAGGTCGGGCTGCACCAGCTTGATCCGGTCCACTTCAGCCATCACCCGCGGGCCTTCGCCCATGGCGCGGATGCTGATGGTGCCGTCCTGGCCGACTTCGATCTGCTGCTGGGGCGGCACGGCAATCGGGCCGCCGTTGCCCATGATCGGCATACCGTTGCCGGCCCGCAGCACGCCCAGCGCATCGACGTTCATGCTGGCGCTGCGCACGTAGGACTCGCCGCCATCCGGGTTTTGCACGGCCATCCAGCCGTCACCGCTGACGGCCACATCGAGGTCACGGCCGGTTTCAATCATCGCGCCAGGGGAAAAGTCCGTGCCTGGGCGCTCGGTCAAGGCAAAGGCCCGCGCCGGAAAGCTGTCACCGAACACCGGCATCGAGCGTGCCTGTTCCAGGTCACGCTGGAAACCATTGGTGGAAACGTTCGCCAAGTTGTTGGCGTGGGCCTTCTGCGCCAGTGCATTCTGGCTGGCGCCGGTCATTGCCACGTAAAGGTACTTATCCACGCTCTTTCCTCTTTCTGACGGACGCTTGCCGCCCACCGCTGTACTGATGAGGCTTAAGCAATTTGCGAACCAACTTTTTGAAATGAGGAAAAGTCCAGGCGGGGCGGGGGTTTGCCGGCAGGTGGCAGCTGAGGGCAGTAGGAAGAGAGTCGAAAAAACGGCGGACTTATGCCGCTAACGGCAAGTGCAGGTATCAAGACCGACAAAGAACCCATGTGGGAGCGGGCTTGCTCGCGAATGCGGAGTGTCAGTCACCGG